>NZ_JAJVKV010000022.1 GCF_024198175.1 Pyxidicoccus xibeiensis | reverse complement strand
CGCGCCCACCATGCGCGGCACCAGCAACACGGTGGACGTGCGGGTGGTGGCCGTCGCGGCGAACGTGGGGATGATGAGCGACTTCAACGTCTACGTCCCCTCCAACACCCTGCGCTCGCTCTACCAGCTGCGCGAGGACGCCACCGGCGCCATCCAGGTGTACCTGAAGGACGTGAAGGACGTGCCCGCGGTCCAGGCCCGGCTGCGCAAGACGCTGGCCGAGGCGGGCCACGAAATCATGGACCACGACCCGCGGGCGTTCTTCTTCAAGTTCGAGGTCGTCAACCGCGAGGCGTGGACCGGCCAGAAGCTGGACATCACCAACTGGGAGGACGAAATCAACTTCATCAGCTGGACGCTGGCCGCGCTCAACGGCCTGACGGGTGTGCTCATCTTCGTCCTGCTGGTCATCATCTGCGTGGGCATCATGAACACGCTGTGGATTGCCATCCGGGAGCGCACCCGGGAGATTGGCACGCTGCGCGCCATCGGCATGCAGCGCACGCGGGTGATGGCGATGTTCGTCCTCGAGGCGATGACGCTGGGCGCACTGGGGACGCTGGCGGGCGCCGTGGTGGGGCTGGTGGTGTGCCTGGGCGTCAACGCGGCGGGCATGGTCGTCCCGGAAGTCGTCGCGATGTTCATCATGTCGGACACGCTGAGCCTGGCCGTCAATCCCGGCGCCGTGGTGGGCGCGATGGTGTTCATCACCGTGTGCACCACGCTCATCTCGCTCATTCCCTCCTTCCTCGCCGCGCGCATGAAGCCCGTGACGGCGATGCACCACATCGGGTGAAACGCACATGAGCCTCAAGAACCTGCTGTCCGCCGCGGTGCTGACCGCGGCGCTGCTGTCCGCTCCGGCGGCGCTGGCCCTGGAGCCGGCGGAGATGACGAAGCTGCTGGCCACCATCGACGACCGGCAGCGCAACGGCGGCGACTACAAGGCGCTCGTCTACCTGGAGCAGAAGGAGAAGGACAAGACGGACACCGTGCGCGAGGCGTTCGTCTACCGGCGCGACGCGGACGACAAGCTGATGATCCTCTTCAGCCGGCCCAAGGCGGAGGCCGGCAAGGGCTACCTGCGGCTGGACAAGAACCTCTGGAGCTACGACCCCAACGTGGGCAAGTGGGAGCGGCGCACCGAGCGCGAGCGCATCGCCGGCACCGACAGCCGCCGGGCCGACTTCGACGAGTCCCGGCTGGCCGAGGAGTACGACCCCTCCTTCGAGGGTGAGGCGAAGCTGGGCAAGTACTCGGCCAACCTGCTGTCGCTCAAGGCGAAGGCCGGCGTGGACGTGGCCTACCCCGTCATCAAGCTCTGGGTGGACAAGGAGACGACCAACGTCCTCAAGCGCGAGGAGTACGCGCTGTCCGGCCGGAAGATGCGCACCGTGCTCTACCCCCGCTGGAAGAAGCTCTTCAGCGAGTCCAAGGGCGCGGACGTCTGGTACCCCGAGGAGATTCGCGTCTACGACGAGGTGGAGAAGGCCAACTCCACCGTCGTCCTCATCAAGTCCATCGACCTGCGCGCCCTGGAGGCCAACCTCTTCACCAAGGCGTGGCTCGAGAGCAAGAGCCGATGACGCCCCGCGCACTCACCCTGGCCACGGCGCTGTCCGTGGCCCTCGCCGGCCCCTCCGCCCTCGCCCAGTCCGCTGGGAGCCCGGGGACGGAGCGGCCGGACGAGAACTCCCTCTTCGGCGGCGAGCCCCAGAAGCCCGCCGAGCCCGGGACGCCCGCGCCGTCCGAGCCGGCTGCCGAGCCGGCTTCGGAGTCGGGTACGGCGGACCGCCCGAGCGAGGACTCGCTGTTCGGCGGGGATGCGCCCGCGGCGGGCTCCGCGAGCACGGAGCCGGAGGAGCGACAGCCGACGCCCGCCGCGGAGGCCACGGGCGACCGGGACGCGGACGTGCTGTCCGGCCCGACGTCCCGCAGCGCGTTCGACTCCGAGGAGGCGGTGGATGACCCGCTGAAGATTGGCGGCCAGTTCTACCTGCGCGGCAACGTGTCGGCGACCGAGGGCGTGTCGTTCGGCAACACCGCGTTCTCAGCGCCCACGCTGGTGGACGGCTACTTCGACGCGCGCCCCACGGACCGGCTGCGCGGCTTCGTGGTGGGCCGGCTGAGCTACGACCCGACGCTGGCCGCGCGGACGGGCACGGACGCCCCCTCCAACCCGCGCGTCCTGCTGGACCAGGCGTGGCTGCGCTTCGACCTGGAGCGCACGGTGTTCTTCACCGTGGGCAAGCAGCACGTGAAGTGGGGCACGGGGCAGATATGGAACCCCACTGACTTCCTGTCCCCCCAGCGGCGCAACCCGCTGGCCTTCGTGGACCTGCGCACCGGCGTGTCCATGGTGAAGCTCCACGTGCCCTGGGAGTCGCGGGGCTGGAACTTCTACGGCATCGCCGTGGTGGATGACCTGGGCAGCGACGCGGGCGCCGTCACGGACGCGAGCGGGGGCCCGACGTCGGAGCCCGGCGGGAGCGACCCCGTCAACCGCCTCAGCCGCATCGGTGGCGCGCTGCGCGCGGAGGTGGTGGTGGGCCCGGCGGAGCTGGGCGCCAGCGCCGTGGCCCAGCGCGGCCGCAAGCCCCGCTTCGGCCTCGACGTGTCCTCCGCCCTGGGCCCCATCGACGTCTACGGCGAGGTGGGCCTGAAGAAGGGCACCGAGCGCCCCCTGTACCGCGTGCCCGAGGGCACCACGCTCGAGGACATCTTCACGAATGGCGTCACGGTGGAGCCCTACATCCCCGAGGGCCTCACGCCCCAGGTGACGGGCGGCGCCAACTACACCTTCGGCTATGGCGAGAACGACCTGGCCGTCGTGGGCGTGGAGTACTTCTACAACTCGACGGGCTACACCAGCTCCATCGGCTACCCGTACCTGCTCGCCCAGGGCGCCTTCCAGCCGCTCTACCTGGGCAAGCACTACGGCGCCGCGTACCTCTTCCTGGACCGCCCCGGCTCGCTGGAGCGCACGTCCTTCAACCTGTTCACGCTGACCAACTTCTCCGACCGCTCGTACGTGAGCCGCCTCAACGTCACGCACCGGGCGCTCACCTACCTCACCGTGGAGGCGTTCGGCGCCGTGCACTACGGCCGCAAGGGCGGTGAGTTCCGGCTCGGCTTCAGCGTGCCCGACGTCACCATCAACGGGCAGGACATCCAGGGCTTCACCGTGGCCGCGCCCACCTTCGAGCTGGGCGCCGGCCTGCGCATCAGCCTCTGACGCTGGCGCATTCCCGGGGCCGTGTCTCTCCGCCGTGGGAGGCACGGCCCTTCGCGACGTCGTGGGGGCTCCGGCGGCGGCCCTGGCCCGCTCGGGGCTTCGCGTCACGGTGCTGGAGGCGCGGGAGCGCGTGGGCGGCCGCGTGGCCACCGTGCGCGACGCCGTCACCGACGTGCCCCTGGAGCTGGGGGCCGAGCTCGTCCACGGAGCGCCGGACTCGCTGCGGAAGCTCGCGCGGCGGGCGCGCCTCTCCGTGCGCCACTGCGACGATACGCATGCGCTCCTCTGGAAGGGACGCTTCGGGGACGGGGATGCCTCCTTCGGCTTCCTCGCGGAGCTCGCGGGCGCGAAGCCTCCGGACCGGCCCGTGGCGATGCCGTCATCCCGTCAGGGGCGTTGGAGGCGGTGCGGGCGAGGCCACGAACACCGACGGCGAGGAGGGCACCGTCCATGGGGCCATCGCCACCGGGGAGCGCGCCGCGCGTGAGGTGATGGCGCGTCGGGCTCGGAAGCGGGGCTCGGGCTGAGCCCCCTGCCTGCGCTACCGGGGACTGGCGAAGCCCATCACTCGGGGTCCGGACCGGTCCGGTGGGTTGCTGTTCGGGAATGTCGGGGGTTTTGCGGGCGGCTCAGCGGCTCAAATGTCCCGACATTTCCGAACAGCAAGCGAGCAGCCCGCTCCCCGGGCAGCCCGGCGGGCGGGGCGTCGTCCGGTGCGATGATGATTCATCCGGTGGTGGACACATTCCGAGCATGCGCCTCTGGATTGCCCTCGCTGCTGGATTGAGCCTTGGTCAGACGCCGGGCGAGACGCCCGTTCCCACTCCTGATGATCCGTCCATCCGGGACCCGGCCGCGGACGCGCTCGAAGACGCCTACGAGCAGGCCTCGGAGGAGGCGGACGGGGCGCGGCCCCCTCCGGGCTACGTCATCCAGGACTATCTGCCTGGCAGCAACCAGTACTCTTCGATGGTCCCGGTGCTGCCCGATGGCCTGCCGCCCCCCACAGCCAGCCAGGTCGCCCGCGAGGAGGCAGCGCAGGTCTACCAGCCGCTGCCCTCCCCTCTGGAACAGGTCGAGGCGCAGGAAGCGGCGGCGGCGGCCGCTGCCGCAGCGGAGGCGGAGGACGCTTCGGCCCAGGATGAGACCGGCGGCTCGGGCACGGCGGGCACTTCCGCGACCGCGGGCCAGGCCACTCCTGGTGCGACGACGGCGCAAGGGGCGACCGGCCAGGGCGCCGCGACTGGTGGCTCAGGGACGGCGGGGGCTGGCACCACGACTGGAACCGGAGAGGGCACGGGCAGCGCGGCCGATGAGCTCGGCACCGGGGCGGCGTCCGGTGGAACTGGCGCCACCGCAACGACTCCCGGAACCACTGGAGCCGGCGTGGGCACGGGGGGCACGGCCACGAAGCCTGACACCGGCGCGGCGGTCGGGGGCGCCGGCACGGCAACGGGTGGACCCGCCGATGAGCTCGGCACCGGAGCGGCGACGGGAGGCGGCGGCTCCACGACTGGAATCGGGACCGGCATGAGCGGAGCAGCCGATGACCTCAGCACCGGGGCGTCGACGGGAGGTACCGGCACTGCGGGGACGGCTTCCGGAGCGGGAACGGGAGGCTCAGGCACAGCCTCCGGGACGACGACGGATACCGGTGCGGCTACGGGCAGCCCTGGTACGACGGACACCGGCGCGACCACCGGAGGCTCAGGCACCACCGGCACGACTGGAACATCTTCTGACACCGGTGCAGGCACCGGCGGCACCACTCTCGACACTGGCGCGGCCACGGGCGGCTCGGATACCACCGGCACGCCTTCCGACACCGTCGCGGCCACGGGTGGCTCGGGTACCTCGGGCGCCACCGGCACGCCTCCCGGCACCAGCGCCGCCACGGGGGGCACGGGCCCCGCTGGAACCCAGGGCGCCACCGGGACCACCGGCACTCCCCCCGGCACCAGTGCCGCTACGGGGGGCGCGGGCGCCGCGGGCACCGGCGCTCCTCCCCAGCCCACCCCCGCCGAGCAGGAGCTGGCAAAGCTGCGTGAGCGCATGAACGAGCTCGAGACCCAGCTGCAGACGCGCGACGAGCAGCTCGCCGCGAGAACCCAGGCCGTGCAGCAGGAGGTCGACACCTTCGAGCAGCGCGCCGCCGAAACCGAGCAGGCCCGACAGCAACGGCTCACCCAGATCCAGACCGCCGGCCAGTGGCTCCTCGCCGCCGACGAGGCCCTCGAGGTCGGCGAGCTCGGCGTCGGCAACGCCCTGGGCTACGCGGACGCCGCCTTCGCCAACGCGGGCGCCAGCGCCGCCCGGTTCGGCCAGGGCACCGTCGTCACCCACGTGGAGCGCGCCCGCGCCTACATCTACCGGGCCCAGCAGGCCGCCTACAACCGCGACATCTACGGCGCCCGCCTCGCCCTCCAGGATGCCGGCGTCGAGCTGAACCTCGCCCGGACCGCCACCCTCCAGCGCCAGGCCACCGGCAACGTCATGCTCACCCAGTGAAGTACGGCGTCGCCTCCGCGGGCGCGCCCTGCGGCCGGGCGATGAGGTAGCCCTGCACGAAGTCCACCCCGTGCGTGCGCACCCAGCGCAGCTCCTCCGGCGTCTCGATGCCCTCGGCCACCGTCTGGATGCCGAGCTGCCGCGCAATCTCCAGCATCTTCCCCACGATGGCCGCCTTGTACGGGTCCAGGTGGACGTCGCGCACCAGCTCCATGTCCAGCTTCACGATGTCCGGCCGCAGCTGGTGGATGAGGTTCAGCGACGAATACCCCGCCCCCAGGTCGTCCAGCGCCACCCGGAAGCCCGCCTGCCGGTAGTAGTTGATGATGCCCTTCAGGTGCTTCGGGTCCGCCGCCTGGTCCGACTCGATGACCTCGAACACCACCGCCTGGGGCGGAATCCCCGCCTCGCTGATGGCCGCCACCGTCGAGCGCAGGCAGTACGCCGGGTCGTAGATGGCCGTGGGCGTGAAGTTGATGAACAGGTGCGTGTTCAGCCGGTGCCGCACCGCCTCGCGGATGGCCGTGGTGCGCGCCGCCAGGTCCAGCTGGAACAGCAGGTCCGCGTCGCGCGCCGTCTGCATCATCCGCCCCGGCGACACCAGCGCGCCGTCCCGCTCGCGGCCCCGCAGCAGCGCCTCGTGCGCGAAGATGCGCCGCGTGTCCTGCGCATGGACGATGGGCTGGAAGTGCGACGTGAGCCGCTGCTCCTTCATCATGTCCACCAGCCACCCCGCCTGCGCCAGCGTCGCCAGCTGCCGCAGCGAGCCCACCCGCGGGTAGTCCGCGAGCCCCGGCTCCCCCTCGCCCGCCACGAAGAGCGCGCGCGTGCCCCGCACCTCCTCCTCCGTCAGCGCCCCGGGCAGGCTCTCCGCGAGCCTCCCCAGGTCCCCCTCCGCCACGAGCGCCACGACGCACTGGGCCTCCGGGCGCACCTGGAACTCGCGCCCGGCCTCCCGCAGCGACGCCACCAGCTTCCCGAAGCTGTGCCCCAGCGGGCACCACAGGAACAGCCGCCCACCCCCCTCCAGCTTCGGGGGCAGGTCCTGACACCGGCCGCACAGCCTCGCCGTGGCGTCGCTCATGCCAGCCCCTACTCCGTCTCGCGGAAGATGAGCAGCCCGCGCGACGTGTCCGTCGCGTACACGTAGCCGTCGCCCGGCACGCGCAGGGCGTTCAAGCCCTCCAGGAAGGACACGCCCCGTCCCGGGTCTGACTCGCGCCAGGTGTTGTAGTAGCCCAGCTGGCGAATCTCCCCGGGCACCGAGACGTCCAGCACCCGCAGGCCGTCCTGGTAGTAGGCCACGTAGAGCTTCGTGCCGGACAGCGCCAGCGCCTTGATGGACACCTCCGGGCGCATCCGGAACTCCCCCACCTGCGTCACCGTCGCCGGCGCGGCCACGTCCAGCACGCGCAGGTGCGCGTTCCAGTCCTCACCCGCGTCGAAGGCCAGCATCCGGTTGCCCACCGTGCCCACCGCCGTGGTGCGCGAGGTGGCGCTCGCGAAGCGCCCCAGCAGCTTCGGCTTCGCCGGCGTGCTGATGTCCGACACCGTCAGCCCGTAGGACCAGTGGCTCACGTACAGCCGGCCCCCCGCCGCCGTCACGTCCAGGGGACGCTCTTCCAGCTGGGGCTCGCTGCCCTCCACGAAGTAGCGCGTGACGAGCTTCGGCTCGGTGGGGGTGGCGATGTTGTACACCAGCACCTCCGCGTTCGGCCGCGGCGACGCGGCGAACAGCAGGTCGCCGTCCACCGACACCGCGCTCACCTCCACGGCCTTCTCCGGCACCGAGCGGATGCGCGCGGGCGCGGCCGGGTCCGCCAGGCTGAACACGGCGATGCCGCTCAGCTGCGTGGCCACGTAGAGCGTCTGCCCGTGCACCACCAGGTCGCTGTAGAAGTCGCTGGAGGGCTTGGACTCGGCCACCTTGCGCGGCTGGGCGGGGTCGCTGACGTTGTAGACGAAGAGCCCCTCCGCGCCCGCCGCGATGTAGGCATGGCCATGGGCCACCGCCAGCTCCACGGGCGTGCCGCGCGGCAGCGCGATTTCGCTCACCAGCGCGACCTTGGAGGACTCCTCCTCGCCCGCGCGGCGCTGCAGGCGCACCGCCTCGAAGGTGCCCTTCAGGTCCGCGGTGCCGCTGCGGCAGCGCCGGAAGATGCCCCCCAACTGCCCCGGCCCCGTGGACGAGCAGCCCGCGAGGACGTAGCGCATCGTTCCCCCCGCCGAGTCCGTCGTCTCGCTGGCCAGGAAGAAGGTGTCCTCGGAGACTCGGCGCTCGGTGACGTTGAACCCGAGCATCGTCGGCCCGGTGGACAGGCCTGACAGCCGCATGCTGCTGGCGGTGCCAGAGTTGTCATTGAGCAGGATGTTGATGTTCCAGATGCCCTCGGACTGCACCGAGGACAGAGAGGAACGCTGACAGGCGGACAGGTCGATGGCTTCAACCTGACACTCCGCCTTGTCTTCGGGGGTATCGTCCTTGCCGCATCCGAGGGCGAGGAACAGGGTGCTGGACAGTGCGAACAGGCGTCTCATGCCCCCAGTTCTACCGGGCGCCAGCACCCAACGAAAGTCCCTGCGGTCGCGGGCCGGCGCGTCATGGGACGTCCATCGCCAGGCAAGTAAACGGAAAGAAATAATCCAGGCGCTTGTATACCCTGCCCTCTGGGAGCGAGCCTCCCAGGTTGCCGCCCTCCCGCCTGTTCCCCACCCGAAGAGGTGAGCCCTGTGAACCCCCGTCTCCTCGCAGCCGCCATGATGGCCCTGCTCTTCCCAGGACTGGCGCTCGCCCAGTTCTACGTCGTGCCCCGACGCCCGGGAAAATCGCCGGTCAACACCTACGAGTTCCAGTGGCGGCACGTGGACATCCTCGTGGGCCCCGGCGCCGAGGGGCTCGCCAAGCCGCCGGAGCGGACGGCGCACGACCAGCCGCCCGGCACCCAGGGAGGCGCCAACCCGGATGCGCCGACGACGTCTCCCGAGACGGGCGACCCGCTCCAGCCGCCCAACGGGCCCGGCCCCGAGGGCACCCAGCAGACGTCCAGCCCTCCCGAAGCCCAGACGGCGCTGCCGCCCACCACCAGCACGCCGCTGGTGCTGGAGGGGACGGATGGCGGCACCCCGGCCACCGCGGGCACCCCGGCCGGTGACGACGGCGGCACGCTGGCGGGCGCGGGCGGCGCGGACGGCGGCACCCTGCTGGCGGGCGCGGACGGCGGCGCGGCGGACGGCGGCCTGGGAAGCCTGGCGTCCCTGGGGGCCTCCGACGGCGGCTTCAACTACACGTATGCGAAGTCGCTCGGCGCGAAGTCGGGCGGCGTGCGCTTCTACTTCTACGAGCGCGAGCGCGTGGTGGCCGAGCGGGCCGCGCCCCTCATCGAGGAGGCGTACCGCTACCTGGTGGACCAGTTCCAGTACGTCCCCACGCAGACGTTCCCGTACATCCTCTACAGCAGCTACCAGGAGTTCCTGCAGACCAACCTCTTCCAGGTGTCGGAGGGCACGCTCGGCCTCACCAGCACCGGCGAGGACCTGAAGCTGACGCTGCCGTACCTGGGCGACCACCGGCTCTTCGAGGAGATCAGCACGCACGAGCTGGCGCACCAGTTCACCATCCAGAAGGTGCGCACCGTGGCCGAGCAGGCCAAGGTGTTCGGGGATCCGCTGGGAGGCATCCCCCTGTGGTTCATCGAAGGCCTGGCCGAGTTCTACGCCAAGCGGGGCATGGACCCCGAGGCGGAGATGCTGGTGAGAGACCTGCTGGTGAACCCGGACCTGTACAAGGGCTACGCCTTCCTCGACTTCTTCTCGCCCGGGCCGTACGGCTACCTGTGGATCTACAAGGTCGGCCAGGTGCGCGTGGCCTTCCTGGAGGAGGAGTACGGCAAGGGCTTCCTGCAGCGCGTGCTGGAGGAGTCGCCGCGGCTGGTGGGCGGCTCGCGCGACTCGCCGTCGCTGAAGTTCGAGGAGCTGCTGGAGCGGCTGTCGGGGGATGACCCGAAGCGCATCTCCGCGCGGTTCGAGAACTGGCTGAAGCGGCGGGCGTTCAAGACGTACCTGGGCTCGGAGCAGGCGGCGCCGGCGATGGACCTGCTGGAGAAGGCGCCCGGCTATGTCACCGCCATGGCGAGCTCGCCGGACGGCCAGGTGCTGGCGCTGCGCACGATTGTCCCGGAGACGGGCGAGAGCCGGCTGTACATGATGGACCCGCGCGCGCCGGACAAGTCGGTGAAGGTGGCCGGCGACGGCGTGCCGGGCGTGGAGTCGCTGCACCCCATCTCCGGACGCAGCTTCGCGCTGGCGAAGGACAAGCTGGCCTTCGTGGCGGAAATCACCGGCCGCGACGTCATCTACATCCAGGACTACACCCACGTGGTGGAGAAGCGGGCGGCGGACGTGCTGGTGCGCCGCACCCCCATCCGCACCGGCATCGACCGGGAGGTGGGGACGACGGTGAAGCTGGACGTGGGCGGGCGCACCGCGTACCGCATCGACAAGCACGGGCTGCTGGCGGCGTACTCGCCGGCCTTCTCGCCGGACGGCCGGTGGGTGGCCTTCATCGGCATCAACGACGCGGGCCTGCGGGACGTGTACGCCATCGACCTGCAGGCGGGCCCTGAGGCCAAGCCGCTGCAGCTCTCCGACGACGTGTTCTCCGAGCGGCAGGTGACGTGGGGCCCGGCGGGCGTCATCTTCTCGTCGGACGCGACGTCGCACCGCAAGTTCAACCTCTTCCGGGTGCGCACGGACGCGCCCCGGCAGGTGGAGCGCATCACCAGCGAGGACCGGGACCACGCGGACCCGGTGGCGCTGGCGGACGGCCGGCTGTTCTTCACGGCCTTCAACAACAGCAGCTCCGACCTGCACGAGCTGATGACGGACGGCCGCATCGTCCGGCGCACGGACCTGACGACGGGCGTCTTCGAGCCGGGCCCCGGCCCCGAGGGCGGCCTGTGGCTGTTGTTCCACAACTCCGGTGAGCGGAGGCCGGCGGTGCTGCGGCCGCCGCGCATGCTGGCGCTGGAGGTGCCGGCCGAGCCGGCGCCGGAGCCGCCCGGCCCCATGGCGGTGCGGCCGCTGACGGACGCGCAGAGCTACCAGCCCTTCACGCGGCAGAACCTGGAGTTCGGCCCCATCTTCGGCTTCGCGGGCGCGGGCGGCGGCGGCTTCGTGGGCCAGCTGTTCGCGGCGGCGAGCGACCGGATGAGGGACCACCAGTTCCTGCTCACCCTGTCGGTGTACGGCAGCTTCGACCTGACGGACGGCTACCTGCTGTACATCAACGACGAGGGGCGCACGACGTGGGGCGGCGGCCTCTTCCAGTCGCTGCGCTTCCGCGTGGACCGCACCTTCGAGGGCGACCCGGTGGCCTCGCGCGCCTTCTTCGTCTCGGGCGAGCGCTTCTTCGGCGTGCTCGGCAGCCTGCGCTACCCGCTCAGCACCTTCTTCTACCTGCAGGGTGACCTGAGCCTGGGCGGCACGAAGTACTTCCTCGACGACTTCGAGGAGTTCCGGCTGGCCTTCCCCGGCTTCAACGATGCGGGCGTGGAGCTGCTGTCGGCCTGGCGGGAGCGCAACGAGTCCATCCGCTTCCAGACGGAGGTCAGCGGCCAGGTGGGCTACGACAGCCTGAAGTACCACTACGCCACGGGCCCGCTGGCGGGCAGCTCCGCGCTGCTGGAGGCGACGGTGGGCGTGCAGCCGTTCAACAACGAGGCGTACAGCAACCTGCGCCTGGACGCGGAGCGGTACTTCCCCATCTACGGGCGGACCCACCTGTTCCTGCGCGGCGGCGCGGGCACCACGCTGGGCGGGCGGTACGCGCGCTCCTACTACCTGTCCTCCTTCGACACGCTGCGCGGCGTGAACTTCGGGGACGAGCGGTGGCTGCTGGGCCGCAACTTCCTCTACTCCACGCTGGAGCTGCAGCTGCCGCTCAACGACATCGTCCGGGTGGCCTTCCTCAGCGACCTGGAAGCAGTCGCCGGCTTCGACGCGGGCGGCGTGGGCGCGGGCACGCGGGACATGTGGAACCACCGCGTGGTGAACGCCGTGGTCGGCGTCAACGTGGCGCTGGGACCCCTGCTGATGCGGCTGCACTTCGCCAAGCCGTTCGACGTGGGCGCGGCGGCCGGCAAGCCGGACCCGGGCTGGGTGACGAACTTCTCGCTGGGCATCGCCGGCCTCAACGGCTTCTTCGACCAGGGGAACACCGGGGCGAAGAATGGCGGCGCCCCGAGGCAGCCGTCCCCGGCGCTGATTCCGGCCGTCGCGGGCGGCTACACCGCGCCCCGGCACTGACGGTGACGTGAGCCGCGGACGCGGAAGGAGGCCTTCTTCCGCGTCCGGGTGCGCCCTCAGGACTGCGCGGCGACGAGGGCGGCGTTGGCCTTGGCCAGCGGTCCGCCGTCGTTGGGGATGCGCTCGAAGTCGCCGCGCAGCGCCTTGATGGCGAACTTCTCCAGGTCGATTTCCCGGCGCGTGCGCACGCCCAGGGCGCGGAACACCTCCGACAGCGGCCCGAAGCCGAACACCCCGTGCTGGAGCAGCAGGCTGGTGGCCACCGCGCTGAGCACCCGCCAGCCGCCGCCGTCCCTGCGGCCCAGCAGCAGGCCGAGCGCCGACATGGCAGCGGTGCTGACGGAGATGGCCCGGCTGATGTCCCACTCGCGCTCCAGCCGCTCGAGGTAGCGGCTCATCTCCGCGCGGTCGCCCTTCTCGGCCATGTACCGGACGCAGCCCTCGACGCGCTCGTCGATGCGCCGGTTCACCAGCAGCGGCGTGTGGGCACGGACGGCATCCGACGGGTTCTGGTTCCAGGTCTCCATGCGGCTGTCTCTCCTTGACGCGGCGCGCCCCGCTCCCGGCATCTCCTGAAGCTAGGACTGGCGCCCCGCGCCGTGCATAGCGCTCGCGGGCACGGAAGCACTGCCGCCGCCCGGCTGCCTGCCCTCGGCAGGCGGGCCGGATGCCCGGCGGACGGGCCGGCGGGGGAAAGGCCCTGCCCTTCAGGGTGAAGCGAGTCACCGGCATCAACGTGGGCAATTTCCTTCCCACCCGGGCGACGCGAGTACCCGCTCCCGGGGTGGCACCGTCCACTCGCCAGCAGTCGCACGCACCCGCACGGAGGGCATGGTGCTTGCTGACCGGGAGCGCGATGACTCACGTCCGACTGTTGATCTGCCTTCCGTTGCTGTGCCTCTGGGCCTGTGGAGGCGGCACGACACCCGCTGGGTACGAGGAGCCGGTGCCTCCCACCGGAGAGCTGCCCCAGACGACGCCTCCCGGGGAGCCGCCGCCGGGCAATCCGCCGCCTCCGGGCAATCCGCCGCCGCAGGAGCCGCCTCCGGGCAATCCGCCGCCGCAGGAGCCGCCTCCGCCTCCTCCGCCGCCGCCCCTGCCCGTGCCGGAGACGATGCGGCCCTTCCAGCTGCCCGCGGTGCAGGGCTCCGTGCAGGAGTACGAGCTGCTCATCCCCGACGAGGCGATGCGGATGTTCGAGGCGGACCCGTGGACGCCGGAGCAGGACGCCCTCTTCAAGGCGGGCGGGACGACGTACCGCGTGAAGGTGCGGCTGCGGGGCGCCTCCGCGCGCTTCTTCCCGAAGAAGAGCTGGAACGTGAGCTTCGAGGACAAGGTGCGCTTCGAGGGGCGCACCTCGCTCAACCTCGTGGCCGAGTACGCGGACGCCACGCTGCTGGCGGAGAAGATTGCCTATGACTTGCTGGAGGCCATGCGCGTGCCGGCGTCGAAGGCGAAGTTCGTGCGCCTGAAGCTCAACGGCACGTACCAGGGCGTGTTCCTGGACATCGAGCAGGTGAACAAGGCCTTCCTCAAGGCCCACGACTTCGCGGATGACGACGCGGACATCTACCGGTGCGGCTGGAAGGACTGCGAGTTCAAGACGTGGCAGGTGCCCTACCAGGGCCGGTGGATGAAGAAGACCAACGAGACGCAGCCGGACACGAAGCTCTGGGAGATGCTGGCCGTCATCAACCACACGCCCGAGCCGCAGCTGGTGGGCGCGCTGGAGAAGCAGTTCCAGCTGGAGCACTACCTGCGCTCCATGGTGCTGGACGTGCTGATGTCCAACAACTACGTGGAGGACTCGGAGAGCTACTTCATCTACGACCGCGCGGTGGCGAAGTGGTCCTACGTGCCGTGGGACCTCAACAACGTGGACGCGCGCTGGTGGTACCCCATCAGCGTGGAGGACATGCGCACGAGCAGCGGCAACATGCGCCACCCGCTCTTCAACTTCACCCTGCTGGATACGTGGGTGGAGAAGATGTACGAGAAGCGCAAGCTGGAGTCGGCGTCGTACCCGGGCTACCTGCCGGTGTTCTCCAACCTGGGCACCCGCGTGGTGACGAACCCCGTGCTGCGCGAGCGGCTGGAGGCCCGGCTGGACAAGTCGCTGGACGAGGTGTTCTCCAGCGAGGTGATGAACCCGTACATCGACCGGCTGCACGCGCTCATCGCCCCGCACATGCGCGATGACCCGTTCATGGACCAAGGCCGCTTCCAGGCGGGCCGCGACTACCTGAAGCGGTACGTGTCGGAGCGGCGGGCCTTCATCGCGAAGGAGCGCACGCGGCTGGCGCAGCAGAAGCCGACGCTGGTGTTCGAGGCGTTCGACCCGCGCGAGGGCTGGGTGGAGGTGGGCAACCGGACGTCCGCGGCGGTGTCGCTCGGCGGCATGGTGCTGACCACCAACCTCCGGGTGAGCCTGGCGCAGAGCAGCCATGCGCCCACCCAGGTGAGCAACCCCACGGGCGCGGTGCTGCCGGACGTCACGGTGGCCCCGGGCGAGCGGGTGCGCCTGTCCGCGGCGCAGCTCGGCATCCAGCTGCCGGCGAACGGTGAAATCGGCCTCTTCGACGGGAAGTCCGTGGTGGGCGTGAAGGACCTGCTCTTCTACGGCGCGCTGCCCGACGGCAAGCGCTACGAGCGCGGGACGAAGGGCTGGGAGGTGCGCTGAGCGAGGGGCACGTGCCGGCTGGAACCCGCGGAATGCGGAGCATAGGCTCGCGAGCCATGCTCCGCGTCTCCGCCTCACACCCCGCCCGCCCCACCCTCGACACCGAGCGGTTGAGACTCCGCCGCGTGTCCTCCGAGCACACGGAGGGCTTCGCCGCGCTGTATGCGAAGCCGGAGGTGATGCGGCACCTCACGGGGAAGCCTCGCACCCGGGAGGAGAGCGCGGCCCATGTGGCGAGGATGATGGCCCACTGGGAGACGCATGGCTTCGGGCTGTTCGCCGTCACCCTGCGCGAGGCTCCGAGCGTCGCTCCGGACGTCGCTCCGGACGTCGCTCCGGACGTCATCGGGCGGGCGGGCCTGTGCTACCTGGAGGACACGGGCCTCGTGGAGATTGCCTACCTGTTCGACACCCCGCTGTGGGGCCAGGGGCTCGCCACCGAGATGGGCCGGGAGCTGCTGCGCTGGGGCTTCGAGGAGCTGGGGCTGGAGCGCATCGTCGGCGTCGCGAATCTGGAGAACGTCGCGTCCCAGGCCGTGCTGCGGAAGCTGGGGATGCTGCACGTGGGCCGCGCGTTCCACTACGGCAACGCAGTGGAGCGCTTCGAGTGCTCACTGGTGGACTGGCGGGAGGGACGTGCGGCGGGGGGCAGGCTCCGGTAGGTGGTGGAGGCCAGGGCGCCACACCCCGTCCTCGACGTCCTACCCGCGCCTGCCTGGCTTCCCCTCCCCCTGGCTGGGCGGAACACCATCCTTGTGCTGGCCCCCACTGCGTTCCCGCCTTACCTTGCACCCTCAATCGTGAGCGCGCCCGCACACTCCCCTGGAACCGTGGCTGCTCCCCCTCGCGCGCTGGAGGCCTCGCGCGTCTGGCTGGTCGACGACAGCCCCACGCAGCTGAGGCGAGCCCGCGACTTCCTCGCGAAGCACTACACGGTCGAGACGTTCTCCACCGCGGAGGAGATGCTCGAGCGGCTCACCGGGCCGCCGCCAGACGTGCTCATCCTGGACTGGGAGCTGCCGGGCGTCTCGGGCCTCGATGCGTGCCGCTTCGTGCGCGAGCACTACGACGACGTCACGCTCCCCATCCTGATGCTGTCCTCTCGCGGAGCCCACGAGGACTTCTCGGTGGGGCTCCAGGCGGGGGCCAATGACTACGTCGCCAAGCCCTATGACGACTCGGAGCTGCTCGCCCGGGTGGCCGGCCTGCTGCGCATCCGCGCCCAGGGCCGGCGGCTGAGCGAGCGCGAGGCGTACCTGTCCACGACGCTCTCCAGCATTGGAGATGCCGTCATCATCACGGACCCGACCGGGCACATCACCTTCCTCAACCCCGTGGCCGAGCGAGTCACCGGCTGGAGTGACGCCGACGCGCGACAGCGGTCCGTGACGGAGGTCTTCCGCCTCATCGACTCCGCCTCGCGTGCCCCGGTGGAAGACCCCGTCAGCCGGGTGCTCGCGCTCGGCACCGTGCAGGGGCGCGCCAGCCCGACGCTGCTGCTGCGCAAGGACGGCTCGGAAGTCCCTGTCGATGACAGGGCGGCCCCCATCCGGGCGGGAGCCAACGAGCTCGTCGGCGCCGTGCTCGTCTTCCGCGACGTCACCGAGCAGACCCAGGCGCGACGGCACAGCGAGGACCTGGCGGCCAAGGTCCGCGCCAGTGAGGCGGAGCTGCGCGTCCTGCTCGACGCCATCCCCGTGCTCGTGTCGTTCGTCACCCCGGACGAGCGCTATGGCCGGGTCAACAAGGCCTACGAGGACTGGTTCGGCGTCTCACAAGAGAGCCTGCGGGGCAGGAAGGTCCGGGAGGTCATCGGAGAGGCGGCGTACGCCGTGCTCGGCCCCTACGTGAAGCGGGGGCTGCAGGGAGAGAGCTTCTCGTTCGAGCAGCACAGCGTGCCCTACCGGCTGGGCGGCACCCGTGACGTGAAGGTGACCTTCATCGCGCAGCACGAGAAGGGCAAGCCGGTGGAGGGCTACGTCGCGCTCCTCCAGGACATCACGGTGCAGCGGGCGCTGGAGAAGGAGCGCGAGCGGCACCTCCAGCGGCAGCAGCAGCAGGCGGAGATCGAGCAGCAGCTCATCGGCATCGTGAGCCACGACCTGCGCAACCCCCTGAGCGCCATCCTGCTGGGGGCCGCCCGGCTGAACCAGCGAGCGGACGTGGACCCGAGCACCCGCAGGGTCGCGGAGCGCATCTACACGTCCTGCTCACGCGCGGTGCGGATGGTGAACGACCTGCTGGACTTCACCCAGGCCCGGCTCGGCGGCGGCATCCGGATTGCGCCCTCTCCCACGGACCTCCATGCGCTCAGCCGGGCGGTGGTCGAGGAGGTCGAAGCGGCGCATCCTTCCGTCATGCTGGAGGTGCGGACGACCGGCAACGCACAGGGCCTGTGGGACGCGGACCGGCTGTCCCAGGTCATCCAGAACCTGGTCACGAACGCCGTGAAATACGGTGAGCCCGGGAGGCCCATCGAAGTCTCCACGGAGGGTGACGGCACGAAGGCGACGCTCTGCGTGCACAACGAGGGCCCGCCCATCTCTCCCGAGCTGCTCTCGTCCATCTTCCAGCCCCTCCAGCGGGGCACCGGCGCGGTGGACATGGCGGGCCGCAGCGTGGGGCTCGGCCTCTTCATCGTGAAGTCGATTGTCGAGGCGCACCAGGGCCACATCGAGGTGCAGTCCGCCCCCGGACACGGCACCACCTTCATCGTCACCTTGCCGCAGCAGCCCGTCGTTCTTTGATAGTGGGGAGGCCATGGCCTCCTTCACGAGTCCCCTCGACACCCTCCTCCCGAAGCGCTCCGGCCCGCGGCCTCGCGTGGCCGTGATTGGCGCGGGCATCTCGGGAGTCGCGTTGGCGCGGGCCCTCCACTCGGCCGGCTACCCGGTGCAGGTGTTCGAGAAGAGCCGGGGCGCGGGCGGCCGCATGGCCACGCGGCGCACAGAGGACGGAGGCGCCTTCGACCACGGAGCCCAGTACTTCACGGCCCGGGACGCGCTCTTCCAGGAGCAGGTGCGCAGGTGGATGGACGCGGGCCTGGCGGCGGAGTGGAACGGCGTCATCGGCACGCTGGAGCACGGCCGGGTGACGCGCTCGGAGCGTGAGCACACGCGCTACGTGGGCGTGCCGGGCATGGGGGCCGGGGTGAAGCAGCTGGCGGAGGAGCTCGCCCTCCACCGCGAAGTCCGGGTGGAGCGCCTGGAGCGAGAGGGCCCGGCGTGGAGGCTCTTCGCGGAGTCGGGCCCGGTGCCCGGCGTCTTCGACGTGGTGGTGGCCGCGGTGCCCGCCCCGCAGGCGGTGCCGCTGCTGGCCGGGGCGCCCGGGCTGGCGGCGCGCGCGGGCTCGGTCCGGATGCAGCCGTGCCTGGCGGTGATGGCCCGCTTCGCGTCGTCCGTGGAGCTGGAGGTGGACGCGGCCTTCGTCCACGGCTCGCCCCTGTCGTGGATTGCGCGGGAGGAGGGCAAGCCGGGGCGGCGGACCGTGCACCCGGGCGAGGAGCGCTGGGTGCTGCATGGCTCACCGGAGGCCAGCCGCGAGGCCCTGGAGGACGCACCCGAGCAGGTGGCGACGCGGTGGGTGGAGGCGTTCGCCGCGGCCACCGGACGGGACATGCGGCCCGTGGAGGCCGTGGCCCATCGCTGGCGCTACGCCCTGCCCGCTCCCGCGCGGGAGGAGTCGTTCCTGTTCGACGCCGCCTCGGGGCTCGGGGCCTGCGGGGACTGGTGCGGGGGGCCTCGGGTGGAGGGGGCGTTCCTCAGCGGCGTGGCGCTGGCGAGGCACCTCCACTCCCGCTGATGCCACGTATGACATGAAGCGGGGGCATGGCCGTGCAACAGAGGCGGCGCCAGGTTATCTCCCGCTGGGGGAGGCTCGCGATGGACGGGACGGACAAGGCAGCGGGGCAGACGGGCGCGGTGGTGCTCTTCGACGGCGTCTGCAACCTCTGCAATGGCGCGGTGAACTTCATCATCGACCGGGACCCGACCGCGCGCTTCCGCTTCGCCGCGCTCCAGTCCGCCCAGGCCGCCACGCTCCTCGCCCCGCTGGGACGCGTGCCCGAGGCCGAGCCCAACAGCTTCATCCTCGTGGAGGGCGGGCGCGTGTACGAGCGCTCGACGGCCGCCCTGCGGGTGGCCCGGAAGCTGCCCGGCGCGTGGAAGCTCTTCTACGCCTTCGTCGTCATCCCCACGCCCATCCGCGATGCCGTGTACAAGCTCATCGCGCGCAACCGCTACCGCTGGTTCGGCAAGGCCGACGCGTGCCGCATGCCCACGCCGGAGCTTCGCGCCCGCTTCCTCTAGTCGCGGCCTCGTGAGCGGGCCGTCCCGCACGGAACGACGGGGGCTTCCTACCTCGGGCCCGGAGTGAGCTGCTCCCTGGCCGCCACACAGTGCTCGGGGGCCGCGGGCTCCCACCCGGAGCTGCCCCGGCGCCAGCACCACGTGGGCGTGACGCGCTGCCAGTCGTCACCCCGGACGTCGTACCGGCCGTCTCCATCGGTATCGAGCTCCACCCGCACGACGGTGTCCGTCCCCCAGATGAAGTAGCGGTACCGCCCGCCAGCAACCTGGATGGCTCCAGGCGTACGGACCCAGAGCCAGACACCTTCGGGCATCCGGATGAACCGCATCGGCCCCGCCACCGCGAGCGCCGCCAGCACCGCCACCAGGGTGACGCCGAGGAGGACCGCGAGCCGGACGTTCCAGGTCTTCATCGCGCTGGACGCCCTCACCGCCGCTCGCGGACCACCAGCGTGCGCTTCGCGGTGAGCCCCCGGTCATCCGTGACGAGGATTTCGTGCCTCCCCACCCGGGGCGTCCACCACACGCGCTCGTCCGCGCGCGCCGTGCCCAGCAGCGCTCCGTCCACGAACCATGTCAGCGCCCTGTCATGCGAGGCCTCCGCCTCCAGCGGCACCTCCTGCTGCTCCGCCGGCACGCCCGGAATCAGCATGGCCACCTGCCCGTCCGCCGGAGAGACGATGCTCGGCGCGGCGCGCTCGCCTCCAGGCTCGCAGCCGGGCGCGGCCGCGGGAGGCTCCGGCAGCCGGCGGTGCTGCTCCTCCAGCCAGCGGCGGATGGTGGCGGGCCACGTGAGGTACACCCGCGACTCCGTCGTCCGCCCCTGGCTGCACGTGGGCCCCACCGCCAGCCCCGTGGCCACGTCCACCTCCACCCGCTGGTGGTACGGACAGCGCCGCGTGGGCACCGCCGCCCTCAAGGCGTACACCTGCTTGCGCTGCACGCACGCGTCCGTCGGCAGGTGCCCCGAGTACGCGCACACCTCTACGCGCATCAGGTCTCCCGGCGCCCCCTCCTCGTCCGGCTGCGCGCGGCCTCGCGGCCCCACGCCCTCCAGGATGTCGAACAGCAGCGGCCCCGCCGCGTCCGCGCCCACCAGGTGCACGCTGGGCGAGTGGTCGAAGTTGCCCAGCCACACCACCGCCGTGTGCCGGGGCCCCGAGCCCGCCGCCCACGCGTCCCGGTGCCCGAAGCTCGTCCCCGTCTTCCAGTGCACCCGCGCCGGCATCCCCGTCAGCCGCCGCCGCTCCGGAAAGTCCGGCCTGTCCCGCAGCGACAGCGCCCGCCGCGTCATCCACGCCGCCCCCGGGGACACCACCTCCGCCGGCCCGCCCACGCGCTGCCCGTCCTCCAGCAGCTTCAGCGGCGCCACGCGCCCGTCCCCCGCCAGCGCGACGTACACCCCCGCCAGCTCCAGCGGCGTCAGCTCGATGCCGCCCACCGCCGCCGACAGGCCGTAGTGCCCCGGCTCCGGCACCAGGCTGGCCACGCCCGCCGTCCGCAGCGCGGCCAGGAAGCGCTCCACGCCCACGCGCTCCAGCAGCCGCACGAAGGGCATGTTGAGCGACTGCGACAGCGCGTACTCCAGCCGCACCAGCCCCTGGAAGCGGCCGTCGAAGTTGCGCGGCGCATAGCCGCCATAGGCCGTGGGCACGTCCGCCACCAGCTGGTCCGGCCCCACCATGCCCAGGTCGATGCCCATGGCGTACAGCAGCGGCTTGAGCGCCGAGCCCGGAGAGCGCGGCGTGTCGAAGCCCACAATCTGCCCGCCATGCGCGGCGTCGAAGAAGTCGAAGTTGCCCACCAGCGCGAGCACCTCCGAGCGCTCGCGCTCCACCACCACCGCCGTCCCGTTGTGGATGCCGCGCGGCGCCAGCCCGCCCGCCGCGTCCCGCATCAGCCGCTCCACCATCCGCTGCGTGCCCGCGTCCAGCGTGGTGCGCAGCCGCGCCAGCTCCGGCCGCCGCGCCCGCAGCCACACCGCTACGTGTGGGGCCTCGCGGGGAAAGGGCGTCAGCCCCGTGGGCACCGGCGTGGCGCGCACCTCGGCCAGCACCGCCTCGGACGTCGCCGTGGCGTCCGCCGGGCCCCGGGGGAGCGCTTCGTCCTCCAGGAGCCGCCGCGCCACCTCGTCCCGCGCCGCCTTCAGGCGTGCCGCGTTCTGCGGCGTGGGGAAGCGGCGGTTGGGGTTCTGCGGCACCGCCAGCAGCGTGGCGATTTCCGCCGGGCTCAGGTGCGACGCGGTGTGGCCGAAGTACGCCAGCGCCGCCGCCTCCACGCCCTCCACGTTGCGCCCGTACGGGACGAACTGGAGGTAGGCCGCGAGCACCTCCTGCTTCGTCATTCGCAGTTCCAGCTGCATCGCGCGGAGGGACTCGATGAGCTTCGAGCCGAAGGTGCGCGGCCGGGGCTCCAGCATGCGCACCAGCTGCATGGTGAGCGTGGACGCGCCCGACACCCGCCGGCCCCGGAGCACGTTGCGCACCGCGGCCCGCGCCACCGCCAGCGGGTCCACGCCCGGGTGGTGGAAGAAGCGCTTGTCCTCCAGCGCCAGCAGCGCGCGCAGGTAGGCCGGGTCCACCCGCTCCGGCGCGGTGGCGATGCGCCAGCGCTCGTCCGGCGCCAGGAAGACGTGGGCCGGCGTGCCGTCCCGGTACTCCACGACGACCGAGGCCGGCGCGGACAGCCGTTCCGGTAGCGGCACCCACCACGCCGCCACCGCCCCCGCGACGCAGAGGACGAGCAGCAGGGCGAGCGCGGGCACGAGCCTCCGAGCCCACCGGCGGAGACGAGTCATGGGAGGCACGGGCAGCCCCCTTCCCATGGGCACGTGCCCCCGGTCAGCCAACCGAGACGACTCATGGGATGATGCCCTCGCTCACGCCTGGAGACGCTCCGCCATGAATGCCGTCGACGTCGATGCCATCCTGACCTCCATCCTGGATGACCGCAGGCTGACGCCCACCGAGCGGCAGGCGCTCCAGGCCGTGCTCATGGAGCGGCGGGCAGGCGAGGCCCTGCTCACCCTCTTCCGCTCCCGCGCCTTCGCCCTGGCCCGGGCCTCCGTGAAGGAGCCGCGCTCGCGCGAGGTCATCACCTGGCTGGAGGAGACGGTGGAGGCCCTGCACGCCCCCCGCACCGCGGAGATGTCCCGGATGGAGGCGCACTTCACGCCCGGCGACGGCCCCCTCAACGCCATCATCAAGCAGGTGCAGGACGCGCGCGGCTCCATCGACGTGTGCGTCTACACGGTGACGGATGACCGCATCACCCGCGCGCTGCTGGAGGCCCACCGCAACGGCGTGCGGCTGCGCGTGGTGGGCGACGACGACAAGGCGCTGGACGCCGGCTCCGACATGCATCGGCTGCGCGATGCCGGCGTGCCGGTGCGGCTGGACAGGAGCGAGGCCCATATGCATCACAAGTTCGCGGTGTTCGACAGGCTGCGGCTGGTGACGGGGAGCTACAACTGGACGCGCTCCGCCGCGGAGCACAACCACGAGAACATCCTGGTGTCCGACGACGCGCGGCTGGTGCAGCCCTTCAGCCGCGCGTTCGACGCGCTCTGGGACACGCTGGCCTAGAGCAGGTTGTCCTTCCACGGGCCGGACACCCGCACCGTGCCGGGCTTCTCGCGGGCCCAGAGGCGCGGGTCGTACATGGCCTCCGCCTCCGCCGACGGCAGCTGGAAGGTGCCCGCCGTCACCGCGCGCACCGCGTAGACGACCTTCTTCGACTCGCCTGAGTTCAGGCTGCCGAAGACCTCCATCCTGTCATCGCGGATGTTGACGTAGTCCGCCGACCACAGCGCGTCCGCGTCCACCCAGGACACGGCGCCACCCCGGCCCAGCCGCGCATTCTCGATTTCCCAGCCCGCCGGCAGCCGGTCCACCAGCGCGATGTTCTGCACGCGCCCGGCCGTGGTGTTGCGCACCTCCAGCTCCACGTAGACGAGGTCCGCCAGCGCCACCGGGTCCGCCCCGAGCGCCAGCTCCGTGCCGTCCAGCTTCCGCCACCGGCGCGTCAGCGTGAGGCCCTGGCCTCCCGACTTCACCTGGCCGTCCGTGCGCACGCCCTCGCTGCTGACGATGAGGTACAGCTTGCCCGCGTCCTTGGACTTCACCTCCAGATTGAGGCCCTGCCGCTCGCTGGCCCGGGCCAGCGCCCAGGTGCGGTCCGACGTGCGCGCGGCCTTGTCCTGCACCGGCGCCACCGTCTTGCCCTCCGCCGTCAGCACCGGCGCGGAGAAGGTCGAGGCCGTGCCCTGCAGCCGCTTGCCCAGGCCGCTGATGCCCCACACCAGCTCCTGCGTGGTGTACCCGCTGCTCGAGTGCGTCTGGAGCGACTCGGCCACCAGCTGCGCCAGCGGCTCACCCGCCGCGTCGTTGCCGAACAAATCCTGGAAGGTGCTGAGCATGAAGCCCCGGCGCCGCTTGTCCGAGTAGAAGGACCAGTTGTTCTTCCGCTCGTCGGTGACGGGCGACAGGTCCGGGCTCTTCAGCTCCTTCTCGTAGCGGCGGTCTCCCGCCAGCCACAGCGCGGCCTTGAGCATGTAGTCCTGCTCGCGCTCCTCGCCCACCAGCGGCGTCTTCTTCGCCTTCTCCGCCAGCGCCTCCACCATCTTCTGCACCCGCGCCTTGCGCCCCTTGCCGCCCAGCGCCAGCACGTAGTGCATGTACGCCTCCGAGCTCTCGCTGTACCCGCCGTGCCGGCCCGTGCGGCCCTCGTAGTTGTTGAGCATGTTGCCCATCCACGCGAGGGCGTCATCCAGCCGGTCCTGCGGCACGGGGTACTTCAGCTTCTGCGCGTCCAGCAGCATGTGCGTCGCGTAGGCGGTGCCCCAGTCCACCGGCTCGGTGTGGCCCGGCCAGTAGGCGAAGCCGCCCGCCGACGTCTGCATGGAGAGGACGCGGTTGATGCCCGCCAGCACCAGGTCCCCCACCGGCTTGCCCTGCGTCAGCGTGGGGTCCACGGTGTCCAGCAGCTCCGAGACGAAGAGCAGCGGCCGCGTGGAGGACGTCGTCTGCTCCACGCACCCGTACGGGTAACGCACCAGGTACGAGAGGTGCTGGAGCGACTGCGCATACGGGTTCGTCGTCACCCACAGCGTGGTGCGCTCCGTGGTGGGCACCCAGCCCTGGAGGAGCTTGGAGAGGTCCGTCGTCCCCTGCGCCAGCTCCACGCGCTGCACGCGGCGCTCGCGCGGGCCGGCGGGAGTCAGCGGCACGTCCAGCGTCTCGCGCGAGGTGTGCCCGCCGCCCTCCACCGTCACCGTCATCCGCGCCGCGCCCACCGCCTGGACGGCCCGGGCCTGGAAGACGAAGGTGGTGGACTTGCCGTCCTCCAGCCGGACGCGGCCCTCGCTCTTGCCCAGCAACTGCACGGGCGAGCCCACCGTTGCGGGCTGCGCCAGCCCCGGCACCGGCAGCGACTCGGTGGCCAGCGTCACCTTCACGTCCTGCGCCTTGCCGGACAGGTTGGTGACGAAGACGGGCACCTGGATTTCGTCGTTCTGCGTGAGGAAGCGCGGCAGCGTGGCCTGGAGCACCAGCGGGTCTCTCACCAGCACCTGCGCGCTGGCGCGGCCGATGCGCTGCTTGCCCGCCGTCACCGCCATCACCCGCACCGCGCCCCGGTACTGCGGCAGCTTGAAGGGCACGCGCAGCTTGCCGTTGGCCGGCACCGCCACCACGCCGCTCCACAGCGCCACCGGCTTGACGGGCTGCACGCGGCCGGCGGAGTCCCCCTCGCCGTCACCACCCGTGGAGCGCGAGTTGCCACCCGGCGGCACCAGCAGCGTCCAGCCGATGGTCTCATACGTGTCCACGCCCAGCGCGCGCTTGGTGAAGAGCTGCTTGAGCGGGTCCGGGCTCTGGAAGCGCGTGAGCGAGAGGATGCCCTCGTCCACCACCGCCACCGTGGCGAAGGTCGGCCCCTCCACCGCGCCCAGGTCCAGCTCCACCGTCAGCGTGTCGTTGGAGCGGACCTCCTTGGGCACGTTCATCGTCACCGCCTGCGTGTAGTCCACCGGCTCCAGCGTCACGCTGGCCACGCCGAAGGCGCGGTCCGGCATGAAGGCCTCCTTGGACTCAAGGTGCGGGTCCTTCACCAGGAAGGCGCTCACGTAGACGTTGGGCGCGAAGCCCGCGGGCTTGAAGCTCCACGTCACCTCGCCGGGCTCCACGGCCTTCCACTCGCTGGTGAGCACGCGGTCCGTCTCCGCGGTGAGCAGCAGCCGGCCCTTGTAGGGCACCTTCAGCGTCACGGCGACGGGCTGGCCCACGCGCGCGGAGGCCGGCAGCACCACGTTGAGGGACGCGGGCTTGAGCGGGCGCGGCGTCTGGTCCACGCGGTTGCCCTCGCCCCACCAGTAGTAGCGGCCCTCGCCCTCCAGCTCGAGGTCCGTCTGCGTGGCGCCGGAGCGCACCCGCACCAGGTAGCCGGCGGCGTCCTCGCCCGGCGTCACGTCCACCGAGAAGCGGCCGTCCTTCACCGGCACCGTGACGCGGCCCTCGCGCAGGGGGCGCAGGTGGCGCTGGTAGCGCTCGTAGCCCTCGACCTCGTCGTAGAAGTAGCCGTACTCCTCCTCCAGGCGCACGTACTCCACGTCCACGGACTTCGGCGCCTTGCCACCCGCCCCTCCTCCGGTGACGAGCTTGCCGTCCCAGTCCACCACCACGCCCTGCACCGTGAAGGGCTTGCCCGCCTTCACCTTGCGCGTGTTCGCCTGGAGGCCCACGTAGTACGGCTCCGGGTGCACCTGCGTGGAGGCGTCACCCACGGTGGAGCGGCCGCTGCCGGACTCGAAGACGCTGGCCAGCGCCGTCAGCCTCGCCGCGCCCCGGAAGCCGCCCGTGTTCGCCTGCGCCGGGCAGCGCAAGAGCGCCTGGCCCTTGGCATCCAGCGTGCCCTTCACCTGCCCCAGCGTCGTCGGCCGGGGCTCGGCGCCGCCCTGGCGCCAGACGCCGTACGCGTACTGCGCGTTCTCCTTCGGTTTGAATTCGGACGGCACCAGCCGGCACGTCAGCTCCACCGGGCTGCCCTCGGCCGAGCCGCCGAAGAGGTACGCGGCCTCCACGCCCACCGGCACCTCCTCGCCCTGGACGTAGCCTTCCTTCTCCGCGCGCGCCGTCACCTTCATCCGCTCGGGGACGAACTCCTCCACGCTGAGGCCGTACGAGGCCACGTCGCGGTCGGCCACCTTCAGCGTCACGCGGTAGCGGCCCGTGTCCTGGAAGGCCTCGAAGGGCACGTCCAGCGACACCAGGCCCGCCTCGTTCGTCTTCAGCGTCACCTTGCGCAGCTCGCGCTCGCGCGGGTCCACCACGACGAGCTCCACCGGCATGCCCACGGGCGGGGCCACGTCATCCTGGGCGCGCAGCACCGCGACGACGTGCGCGGTGTCTCCCGGGCGGTACACGCCGCGGTCGGACCAGAGGGAGGCGCGGTAGGGCTTCTCGCCCCGGTACGGCTCGCCCTGCACGTCCGAGTTGGCAATCTCCGTCTTCAGCTCGCTGTACTTGAGGTACGTCAGCTCCTCGCCGTCACGGGCGATGAGGGCGAAGGGCTCGCTGTCGTCCACGCCTGGCGGGGGGACCTTGAGGACGCA
Organism: Pyxidicoccus xibeiensis; assembly: GCF_024198175.1. Taxonomy (NCBI): domain Bacteria; kingdom Pseudomonadati; phylum Myxococcota; class Myxococcia; order Myxococcales; family Myxococcaceae; genus Pyxidicoccus; species Pyxidicoccus xibeiensis. The sequence goes on along the minus strand of NZ_JAJVKV010000022.1, from coordinate 105,349 downwards.
GCCCTCCGCGCCCACCGTGGTGCAGCGGGCCACGCTCTGCCCGCTCTTCTTCACCAGCGACACCTCCACGCCGGACAGCGGCTCGGTGCTCTCCATGCCCAGCGCCCACACCCACACCTCGCCCCTGTCGGTGGCGCCGGGGGCCGGGCCCCCGCGCTTGGCCACGAGGCTCAGGTCGGTGAGGAGGATGCGGGTGGAGGCACGCCACTCGCCGCTCGTCGCGGACAGCTCCACCAGGCCCCGGGTCGTGGCGGGCACCAGGGTGGCCACGTCCACGTAGGTGGTGGCCAGGGTGTCCGGCGCGGACTTCAGCGCCAGCTTGCGCTTCGCCACCACGTTGGAGGTGCGCTCGTCCACCGTCTCCGTGTTGTCGTCGCCCATCCAGAAGACGAGGTTCTCCGGCGGGACGTTGCGGACGGTGAGCTCCACCTCGTCCAGGTTGAGGTGCTGCAGCGGCAGGTTGCGCCAGGCGCTGCGCGGCAGGTAGCGGCCGGAGGAGGCGAAGGAGACCTGCGGCTTGCGCGCGGGCACCGAGAAGGCGTGCGCGAAGGGGGCCAGCAGCGTGCCGCCGCCCACCGAGGCCGTGCCCGCGTCGATGCGCAGCGCGTGCGGCCCGCGCTTGAAGTCACCGAAGAGGCGGAAGCCCCTGCGGGACGGGGTGAGGGTGAACTTCACCGGCGGCGTCAGGTGGATGGCGTCCGCCGCCACCGCGTCGTCCAGCATGCAGCCCTTGTTGCTGTCGTCCCAGTAGTACGAGTCGTACTCCTGGAACTCACGCGCGACGGCCGGCGCGCCCGGCGCCGAGTCGCGGCAGCTCACCTCGAGGTAGTGGCCGGTGGCGCCCTCCTTCAGGAAGACGCCGGTGACATCCAGGCGCTTGCTGTCGCGCAGCGCGAAGGTGGCCTCCGCCGCGGGGGCGGTGGCCTTCCCTTCGGCCGCGGCGGACAGCCCCTCCGTCAGGGCGAAGCGCACGGTGGCCGTGGGCTTGAGGCGCGGGTGCGTCAGCTGCGCGGTGAGGACGTTGCGCGCGGTGGCGATGGTGCTCCACTTCACCTCGGTGATGGCCTGGCCCTCGACCTGGAAGGCGCCGCGCGAGCGCACGGCGGCGAGCTCCACCGGGCCGGAGAAGACGACGTCGACCTCCACGCGGCCCTTGGGCAGGTCCAACTGCCGGGGCGAGAGGCGGACGAAGCGGAAGGCCGGGGTGGTGAAGCGGTAGGACCAGGAGCCGTCGGACGGCGGCTTCACCTCGCCCGCGGGCGTCCACACCGAGCCCACGGTGACGGTGTACTTCGTGTTGGGGCTGAAGCCGGGCGCCGACGGCCTGAAGGTCAGGGTGGACGGCGTCGTCCAGGACAGGCTGCCCTGCGGCCGGGGGGTGATGTCCACGGTGGTGCCCGGCTTGACGTCACCCTCGGACGGCATGACCGCGCGGGGGAACTCGATGACGACCGCCTCCGGGAGGAGGCCCTCCGGGGCGAGCTCGCGGATGACGGGCGTCAGGGACTCGGGCGAGGGCGGCGTGGCGGCCGGCTGCGTGCCGGGGCCCGTGGCCGTGCCGCCCGCCGCGGTGCCGGGCGCGGACGGGGCGCCCGTGGGCGTGGAGGTGGAGCCGGAGCCCTGCTCCGCCGGGGCGGACGGGGACGCGGGCGTCTTGTCCTGCTTGCAGGCCGCGAGGGTGGTGACGGCGAGGAGCGCAGCCAGGGGCCAGCGCGCGCGGGTGGCGCGGGGCGATTGGTGCGGGACGACGGACTGCGGAGTCATGGTTCCTCCGGGAGGTGGCGGCTGTACTTCATGCGGCGTGCCGGGGTGGGCGTGCGCCGTGCAATGGCGGGATGTGGTCAGGTGCCCACGGCCCGGACGCGTCCCCCGCGCGTCACCGGGCCCACAGGGTGTCCGGGAGACCACACCGCTTCGTGGTCCCCGAGGCGCCTGGGAAGGTATCGGTGGGACGAGGCTATAGGGGGGTGGGGCCCTCCGGTCAACCGGAGGCGAGGCGGAGGGTGGAAGGCGCTAAGGTGCCCGCCACATGGTGTTGCCCGTCCGTTTCGTCCTCATGCGCCCGCGCAACGCGGAGAACCTTGGCGCCGCCGCGAGGGCGCTGAAGAACTGCGGCCTGTCCGACTGGGTCTGGGTGACGCCGGAGGTGGAGGACCTGGCCCCGGCGCGCCGGCTCGCCGTCCATGCCGAGGACGTGCTGGACGCCGCCCGGCGCGCGGCCACGCTGGAGGAGGCCGTCTCCGACTGCGTCTGGGTGGTGGGCACCAGCTCGCGCAAGGTGGAGGGCAAGCGCCGGCTGCCGCCGCGCGCCGTGGGCGAGGAGCTGGTCTCCCGCGCGCCCCAGGGCCCGGTGGCGCTCGTCTTCGGCGACGAGCGCAGCGGCCTCACCAACGCGGAGGTGGAGCGCTGCCATGACCTGTCCGCCGTCCCCACCGCGCCCGAGCAGCCCTCCATCAACCTGGCCCAGGCGGTGCTGCTGTACGCCTACGAGGTGCGCGTGGCCACGCTGGAGGCCAGCGCGCCGCCGCCCGGGCCCCTGCCCGCCGCCGCCACGGACGCGGAGCTGGCGCAGGTGGAGTCCACGCTGGACACCCTGCTGGGCGCCGGAGGCTTCCTCGTAGACGAGCTGCCGGGACGCACGGCCTTGCGCGACTTGTTCGCGCCGCTGCGCCGCTCGCGGCTGACGCGGAAGGAGGCGCGGCTGTGGCTGGCCGCGCTCCATACCGTCCGCAAGAAGCTGCCGCCGGGCTGAAGCTCCTCCGACGCCTCGCCTCGCTGGCGCGCGGGCCTCGGGAGCGCCGAGGTTCAGACGGGCCGGGGCGTCCGGGGCGTGCGGGGCCCACGGCCGGAGGTGCCAGGGCGGGAGGGCGGCTCACGGCGCCGGCGGGAGAGCTTCACCGACATCCACGCGAAGGCGATGGCCGCCACCACCAGCAGGACCACCCAGTACCAGAAGGCCGGGCTGCGGGAGACCTCCTGCTCGATGGGCCCCGGCAGGGGCGCCGGGGTCTGGCCAAGCGCCAGCACGGGAGTGAGCAACGTGAGCAACGGGGCCAGGGTCGTTCGCATGGGCATCCTCTCCCTGAAAACGTCTTCATCCCGGCAGGGGCCCACAAGCGCACCGCCTCGTGGGCCTCCATGGGTGCGGCGGAGGGCATGGACTGCCCGCCTGCCCGGAATCCCCCTGCTACTTCGCGGGCTTCGTGCCCGTCAGCCGGCCGAGGAGCTTCGGGTCGTTCGGGAGCAGGCCCGCTTTCGGCAGCCGCGTGACGAGCTCGCGCCAGCGCGGGTCCGCCTTGTACGTGCGCTGGAGGAGCGGCAGCGCCTCGTCCACGCGCCCCACGCCCACCAGGGAGATGGCGTGCCAGAACACCATCTCCGCGTTGCCGGGCGCGAGCTTCTCCGCCGCCGCGTACGCCTTCAGGGCGCCGTCCGTGTCCTTGCGCTCGATGGCGAGGTCGCCCTCGTTCATGAAGTTGTAGGCGCGCTGGAGCGTGACGAGCCGGCGCAGCTCCTTGAGCGGCTCGGCCGCGTCGTCCACGCGCAGGTCGAACTTCCGGTCCGCCCACGGACGGCCCGACGGCTTCGCGGCCACGACGATGAGGGCGGCGGACTGCTTGCCGCGGATGTCGCCGCCCTGCGCCTCGGCGGCCTCGAGCGCCGCGAGCATCCGCTCGGCCAGGTCGCCCTTGGACTCGCGGAAGGCCTTCGCCATGGCGGGCCACACGGTGTCCTTCTCCATCATGTTGGCCTGCACGGAGAAGCCCTCGCCGACGAGGTGGCCGGCGGCGGCGATGCAGCTGTCCCCCGTGTGCGCGGCCACGCGGCCCTGGGCGTCCACCATGGCCACCTGCCGCACGCCGGGGGCGCTGTCCGCGGCGAGCAGCCCCTTCAGCGCATCCGGGGCGGCGCGGCCCGCGCGCATCAGCTCCAGGCCCAGCTTGCCGTACGACGGGTCCACGAAGGACTGCGTGGCGATGGCCCCCACGCCGGCCTCGGCCCAGGGGACGGTGGAGCCCACCGAGAACCAGTGGGACTGCACGGCCACGCCCAGCTCCCCCGTGGCCGAGTCCCGGGCGACGATGGAGTACGTGTGCACGGGACGGCGGGGCACCGCGGCTGGCTCGGTGGCCAGGGCGGGGAGCGCGAGCAGGACGAGGCAGGCAACGAGACGCGACATGGGACCTCCGGCGGCGAGGGGCCTGGAGGGTGAGCGAGCAGGCGGACGACCGCAAGGCCCAAGGCGTCATCCCACCGGGAACATCCCTACCTTCCCGGGCAGCGACGGAATGCAAGCCACCTTCGGAGGAGCACGCGTGGACCACATGCCCTATGAGTCGATGGAAGTCGGCGACGACAAGCCCGGCCACAACAAGCGCGAGGCCCCCACGGAGAATGCCCCGGGCCGCACGCCCAGGACGGCCGAGGGTGGGGGGCGCGACGAGGAGCGCCGCATGCCCCAGGCCGAGCCCGGCAAGACGCCCGGCTCCGCCGAGGGCGAGGACCCGGCCCAGCCCGCGCGCAAGTAGCGCGGTGCCTCATTGTCGGGAACGTGCGGTACAGGAGTCCCGCTTCAACCCACCGGGGCGAGGACCAGCTCGTCCTTGCCCCGAGGGGTGTTGCTGGCGATGGTATGCCGTCGTCGACGCCAAGCCAATGTGCTCGCGTCTCATGTCAGACGGTGACCGATGTCCTTTCTTGATGAACTGGGTGACTACCTCCGAGGCGTCAGAGACGCGCCTACCCGGGCTGGCACGACAACCGTTCGAGCCGTCGACCCAGCAACCGTCCGCACCCGACTCATCCAGGTGTTGGAGCGACTCGAGCAGGTATCGCCTGCTGAGAACGCCGTGAAAGCGACTGACGCCCTCGAAGAATGGCAGAGCAACGATGCGGTGGTCCGCTTCGCCTCGCGCCTCGAGCAAGAGCTCCGCAACAACTTCGCGAGAGATGCATCACCCAACGAAATCGAAGAACTCATCAGCATTGCAATCGCCAGAATCCTCGGCCTTCCCGACAAGCTGCCAAGCCGGATTCAGACCGCGGAGCTCGACCGCCTGGCGAAAAGAGTCCGCAAGGAGGTCTTCGTCCAACTTCGCCCGTGGGAAGCAACCCGGGTCGATGGCTACGCAACCGCCATCCGGGCCACGCGCATCGTCAACTCCGCCGTCCTCCTCACGCCTGTCGGGCATGTCTTCCTGGAGCTCACGGGGAGAGACGCGATTCGTTGGCTCCTCCATGTTGAAGCAACACAGTCGATTGGTCCGACAGACCCCTGGCGCGTCAGCCGAGACACTGCGCATGCGCTGCTTCAGAACCCGACATGGGAGATCGGCTACTTCGAGCAACAAGAGGGGGACTTTCAACACGACTGGAGAACCCTGTTCAGGCTCCAGGCGTTCGGGCTCCTGACCATCTCCGAAGACGAAAGCACCGGCTCCACCCACATCCACACCTTTGCCTCGGGCCAATCACTCCTTGCTGAGATCGAGGAGGAGGCCGAGTCCCCCATGTCCATCCTGGCAGGGACTCTCCTCTCAGACCTCACACTCTCCGTGGCCGAATCGATGACCCGCGCTGGAAGCAGCGATGTGTCGACGGCACGAGCCAACGCCACAGCGGAAGCAACGGCTCGGCAGGCGCGGATGGTGGCCCACGAAATCCGCAACACCCTGGTGCCCGTCAAGACCTCACTCAGCGCCCTGTACCGCGAGTTGCTGTTGGAATCCCCCACCGAAGTCCTGGGCCGGCGGCGAGAGCGCATCGACCGCGGTATCGACGCGATGTTTCGATTCGTCGAGCAGCTGGTCGAGCTCTCGAAGCTCGCCGCCACCCCTCCTGAGCCCTTCGACCTGTTGACGGCGATCCACGACGCGCTCGCCAGCGTCGAGCAGGACGCAGGTGGATGCCTCGATCCAGTCCTGCCAGAAGCCCTTCCTCCGGTTTCTGGCCACCGGGCCCGTGCGGTGCTGGCACTCGCCAACGTCCTGCGAAACGCAACCCAGTTCATTCCATCCGCCGCCCCCATCGTCCGCATCCAGGCCGAAGTCGTCGACTCGGCTCGTGCCGTGCGCGTCACCGTCGAGGACAACGGACCTGGAGTACCCGAGAACATGCGGCAGGCCATCTTCGACGAGGGGGTCTCACTGCGCTCGGGAGGAAGTGGGCTCGGTCTTGCACTCGTGAAGGAGGTGTTCGAAAAGGAGATGCGGGGGCTCGTTGCCTGTGACGCATCCCCCCTCGGTGGTGCACGCTTCACCATTCGCATCCCGGTCACTGGCGTGGAGCGCCCATGAAACCGTCCGGAAGAATCCTCATCGTCGACGACTCGCCGGACTTCCTCGACACCTACCGGACCATCCTCGCCACCGAGGGCTACTCCGTGGTGACCGTGGAAGACGGCAAGTCCGCGCTCGCGAAGCTCGACGAGCCTGGGTGGGACCTGGTCCTGCTCGACAGGAAGCTCCAAGGGCGATTCGGGCCCGACACCGGGCTGGATCTCATGCGCGACATCCAGACGCGGGCGCCTGCCGCGAAGGTCATCCTCGTCACCGGCGTAGCAGACGCTGAGTCCGTCGAGCGCGCCTTCGCCAGCGGGGCCTACGACTACCTGGAGAAGAACGCCTATCTGGAGGCCATCCTCAAGATCAAGGTGCGCAACGCCCTCGAAGCCGCGCGAGAGCGGCGGATGGCGGCCCTGGCCAACGGCAAGCGCGAGGAAGCGCTCCGTGAACTCTGGCTCAGCGTGAGGACCGAGAAGGACCCTCATCGGAAGGGTCAACAGCTGGAGGACCTGGTCGCCCTGCTATTCAAGTCCATTGCCGGCTTCGAGCGCACCGAGACGAACAGGCAGAGCCTCGACGAGCAGATCGACATCCTCATCCCCAACGAGTCCACCGACCCGTTCTGGCAGCAGGCCCAGTCCCAGTACTTCCTGGGTGAGTGCAAGAACTGGTCGAAGCCAGTAGGCCCAACCGAGCTGGATTCCTTCCGCCTCGACATCAAGCGTCGCTTCGGCCGCTGCCGGCTTGGGTTCTTCATCGGCATCGGCGGCTTCACCCCGGGCTTCCAGACCCGGCTGGCGGCCTCCCGGGAGGACGATGCGCTCATCGTCACACTCGATGCCCATCAACTCGGTGAACTGGTAGAGACTCGCGACAGGAATTCGAAGCTGAAAGAACTCCACGCACGCGCGCTCATGGCCAGCACGCGAGACACCTGAGCCCCCGAGAAACCACCGTCATGTCCCGCAAGCCCGACAAGCCGAAGCCCTCGCAGCACAAGCGCTGGGAGGGCAAGGAGAAGCCGGACTGGCTGTCTCGCGCGCTCGCCCGGGCCGGCGTCTTCCCGCAGAAGGAAGCCGAGGACGCCATCCGCGCCGGCCGCGTCACCATCAACGGCCGTGTCGCGTTGATGGCGCTCGCGCCCGTGCCTCCGGGCGCCGTCGTGAAGGTGGATGGCCACCCCGTGACGCTGGGCGCCCCGGCCACGCGCGTGCTCGCCTTCCACAAGCCCGCGGGCGTCCTGTCCTCCACCGCCCGCCAGCACCGCACCGGCACCGTGTTCGAGGTGCTCCTGCCCCAGCTCCCGCCCGAGCTGGCCGGCTACTCGTGGCACGCCGTGGGCCGCCTGGACGTGGACTCCACCGGGCTGCTGCTCTTCACCAATGACGACAAGCTGGTGGCCCACGCCACCTCCCCCGACACACGCCTGCCCAAGACCTACGTGGCCACGGTGTTCAGCACCGCGGACGACGAGAAGGTGGAGCCCCTGCGCAAGGGGATGACGCTCGACGACGGCCTCGCCCGGCCCGCGAAGGTCGTCGTCCGCGACGAGCACACCGTGGAGGTCACCATCACCGAGGGCCGCAACCACCAGGTGAAGCGGATGCTCGGCGCCGTGGGCCTGCCCGTGCGCGCCCTCCACCGCGAGGCCGTGGGCGACATCAAGCTGGACATCCCCGAGGGCAGCTTCCGGCTCCTCAGCGACGAGGAGGTCCGCGAGGGGCTGCGCTACGAGGGCCGCGCTCCGACGGAGGACTGAGGCGCGAGCCCGGGGTCGCCCCTCGGGCTTCCGCGGCGAGGGCCCACACCGCCCTCCTGGCGGTGCTACTGGCGTAGTCCCCTTCGGACTTGCACATCCGCGGCGATCCCAGGAAGAAACCCGCGGCAGGGCCGTTGCTGGCCCACCCTTCCGACCGAGGCGCCTCCCATGACACGGCTTCGCCCTCCGCTGTCCGTCCTGCTGCTCGCGCTGGCCTTTGCCCTCCCCGCCCTCGCCGCGGAGCCCTCCGCGGCCCAGGTGGAAGCGCAGCTCGCCGAGCTGCGCAAGGTCACGGCCTATGACGCCAAGGCCCCCCTGGACGTGAAGACGGTGCGCACCCAGAAGCGCGGCGAGGCCACCGTGACGGAGCTGACCTATGCCAGCCCGAAGGGCGGCCTCGTGCCCGCCTACCTCGTCACGCCGCCCGGCCCCGGCCCCTTCGCCGCCGTCGTCTTCCTGCACTGGGGGCAGGGCACCCGGAATGAGTTCCTCGACGAGGCGCTCGCCCTCTCCCGCGCTGGCGTGGTGTCGCTCCTGGTGGACGCGCCCCACGTGCGCCCCGCCCCGTGGACGCGGCCCGTCAACGGCCCCCGCGTGCATGACGCCTTCGTGCAGGCCGTCGTGGACCTGCGGCGCGGGGTGGACCTGCTCACCGCGCGCCCGGAGGTGGACGGCCAGCGCGTGGGCTACGTGGGCCACAGCCTCGGCGGCACCGTGGGCGGCGCATTCGTCGGCGCCGAGCCCCGGCTGCGCGCCGCCGTCTTCATGGCCGGCATCGGCGACTACTCCGCCAGCATCCTCAAGGAGGAGGGGCTCACCGAGAAGTTCCGCCGCGAGGGCTTCACCCAGAAGCGCTTCGACGCGTTCATGCTGCACATGGCCGTCCTCGACGGGGTGGTGGGCGTGCGCGCCGCCGCGCATCCTCCCCTCTTCTTCCAGTACGCCCGCTCCGACGAGTGGGTGACGTACTCGAATGCCCGCGTCTTCATCGACGCCGCCTCCGAGCCCAAGCTCTCCAAGTTCTACGAGGGCGGCCACGAGCTGAGCGACGCCGCCCGCCGGGACCGCGCCCAGTGGCTGCGCACCCACCTGGGCTTCGCCGAGGTGCCCTTCCCCGGCCTGCCCGTCATCGCCAACCCCACCGCCCCCGAGCTCCAGGGCAAGCCCATCCCCGACTGGGCCAAGGTCCGCCCCGCCATCAACATCCCCGGCATGGAGGAGCTCCAGGTGCGCCGCGGCCTGACGTACACCCGCGTCGGCACGCGCGACTACAAGCTGGACCTCTACATCCCCGAGGTGGCGTCGCACACCGCCGTCCCCGTCGTGGTGCTCGTCCACGGCGCCATGCACCCCGCCCTGGCCGCCGTCGTCCGGGACCTCCCCGCCTTCGCCGGGCAGGCGCGGTGGGTGGCCGCCCAGGGCTACATCGTGGCCGTGCCCGAGCTGGGCGCCCCCGCCACCGGCCCCGCCCGCGAGCAGTGGTTCGCCGACGTGGCCTCCGTGCAGCAGCGCATGGACGCGGCGCTCGCCTTCCTGCGCCGCGAGGCCCCGAAGCACGCCATGAACGCCGACAGGACGTGCCTCTGGGTGCTCTCCGGCGGAGGCCTGTGGGGCCTGTCCCCCGCCCTGAAGAAGCAGCCGCCCGCGGGCCTGCGCTGCGTGGCCGCCTGGTACCCGCTGCTCGATGCCCCGGCGCTGCCCAAGGGAACCGGGCCCCGCGAGGCCCTGGGCACGGTGGATGCGAAGAAGCTGCCGCCGCTGCTGGTGGTCCGCGCCGGACGGGACTCGCCGGAGCTCAACGCCGCCCTGGATGCCTTCGTCCAGGACGCCAAGGGCCGGGGCGCCCCCCTCACCCTGATGGAGCTGCCCGAGGCCCACCATGGCTTCGAGCTGACGGACGACGTGGAGCGCTCGCGCGAGGCCATGCGACAGACCGTGCGCTTCTTCGAGGAGCACCTCTTCCAATGACTTCAAAGCCCGCCGGGGCTCGCATAGCTTGGCGGCCATGGCGGACTTCGACCTGGTGGTGATTGGCTCCGGCCCTGCCGGAGAGTGGGGCGCGGTGCAGGCGGCACTGGCGGGCAAGCGCGTGGTGGTGGTGGAGCGCGAGCCCGTGCTGGGAGGCACCGCGGCCAACACCGGCACCCTGCCCTCCAAGACGCTGCGCGAGACGGCGCTCCACCTCTCCGGCTTCAAGGCCCGCGGCCTCTACAGCGTGGAGACGACGCTGCGCCACGAGGCCACCGTCTCCGACTTCCTCTACCGCGAGCGCCGCGTGAAGGGCATGGAGCGCGAGCGCATCCTCCGCAACCTGGAGCGCAACGGCGTGGAAGTCGTGCTGGGCACCGGCACCCTGAAGGACGAGCACACCGTCCTCGTGCGGCGGCGGGACGGGACGGAGCGCCAGCTCACCGGCAGCTTCATCCTCCTGGCCACCGGCTCCACCCCCTACCGGCCCGCGCTGTACCCCTTCGGCGACCCGCGCATTCACGACTCGGACGAAATCCTGGAGCTGGGCCGGCTGCCCCGCTCGCTGGTGGTGGTGGGCGCGGGAGTCATCGGCTGCGAGTACGCGTGCATGTTCGCCGCGCTGGGCATCCCCGTGACGCTGCTGGACGTGAAGCCGGAGGTGCTGCCCTTCCTCGACGACGAAATCTCCGCGCTGCTCGGCCAGCGCATGGAGGCGCTCGGCATCCGGCTGCGCTTCGGCCACCCGGTGGCGAAGGTGGACATCCCCAAGGCCCCGGAGGCCTGCATCCGCCTGACGCTCGAGTCCGGCGAGGAGGTGGAGACGGACCAGGTGCTGGTGGCCTCCGGCCGCAACTCCAACACGTCCGGCCTGGGGCTGGAGGCGCTGGGCGTGAAGTTCGGCAAGCGGGGCCAGGTGGAGGTGGGCCCGGACTTCCAGACAGCCGTGCCCCACCTGTACGCGGTGGGGGACGTCATCGGCTTCCCCGCCCTGGCCTCCACGTCCATGGACCAGGCGCGCATCGCCGTGGAGCACGCCTTCGGCCTGTCCGGCCCGCGCACCATGGCGCCGGTGCTACCGTACGGCATCTACACCATCCCCGAGGTGTCCATGGCCGGGGAGACGGAGGAGTGCCTGCGGGACAAGGGCGTGCCCTACGTGGCCGGCCGCGCGCCCTTCGCCACCAACCCGCGCGGGCAGATCATCGGCGAGACGCACGGCCTGCTGAAGCTCCTCTTCCACCGGGAGAGCCTCAAGCTGCTGGGCGTGCACGTGCTGGGCGAGCAGGCCTCGGAGCTGGTGCACATCGGCCTGATGGCGATGCTCACCGGCTCCACCGCGCGCCTCTTCGTGGAGACGTGCTTCAACTACCCCACGCTGTCGGAGGCCTACAAGACGGCCACCTTCGACGCGCTCGACACGCTGAAGCAGACCACCGGCTGAGGGCTCAGCGCGTGCTCTTGAGGCTGCCCACCGTGAGGCCCGCCGACGTGGGGGCCACCCGGTGGATGCTGTCCGCGGAGGCCCGCGCCAGGGCCGGCGCCCCGGTGCGGCCCGAGTCCGTGGTGGCCGTGGGCGCGGCCCCCCGCCCGGAAGCGCCTCCGAGCAGATCCTGGATGCGCCGCCAGCGGACCTTCTCCTCCGCCATCAGCCGGGTGAGCTCCTCGCGGGACGCGGCGTCCGGCAGCTCCGAGGCGGCGGCGGCCACCTTGTCCAGGAAGGGCAGCAGGTAACCGAAGTCCCTGTCGAACGCGCCAGGCTCTCCGCTCGGGTTCTTCGCCACGTCCGTCCTCCTTGCGTCGTCCCAGGCGTCTTCCAGGCTGGGGGAAACCCGGCCCGGGTGGGCCGGGGACGCGGGCACCCTAGCCCATCCCCCGCCGCCCGTGCGGCCTTCTCAGCCGTGGTACACGCGCGAGGCGACAATCCGCCCGTCCCGCACCTCCAGCACCTCCGCCACCGGCATGGGGGGCTCCCCCGGGGCATGCCGGAGGTACTCCATGAAGACCCGCTCCCCGTCCGCCGTCAGCGCCGTCTCCTCGTAGCGCAGGCCCGGCAGCCGCACGAGCGCGTCCCGCCACCACTTCGCCAGCGCCTGCCGGCCGACCAGGCGCCCTCCCGTCTCCGGGTGCAACACCCGGATTTTCGGGGAGGTGTGCGTGCAGTCCTCCGCATAGAGCGCCACCAGGGCGTCCACGTCGTGGGAGTTGAAAGCGTGCAGCCAGGCTCGGGCGACGGAGAAGTTTTCGGATGCACCCATGGTTAAGAACCCTCGCAAAGCCTCTTTATATAAAGACGGAGCAGCAGCTCGGTGGGCGAAGGTGGGACAGGTAGTCCCACCGTCATGCGGATTTGGCTGGAAACCAAGTCCCGTGGGAAGTAAGGGCCCCGCCTGCTCTGTTCCGTCAGGCACTTTCAAGAGAAGAAGGACCGGATCGTGGCCGCCAACGTACCCATCGAGAAGATTCGCAACATCGGTATTTCCGCCCACATCGACTCGGGCAAGACGACGCTCTCCGAGCGCATCCTGTTCTACACGGGCCGGATCCACGAGATCCACGAGGTCCGCGGCAAGGACGGCGTGGGCGCCGTCATGGACTCGATGGACCTGGAGCGTGAGAAGGGCATCACGATCCAGTCCGCCGCGACGTTCGCGATGTGGGGCGAGCACAACATCAACCTCATCGACACGCCGGGACACGTGGACTTCACCATCGAGGTGGAGCGCTCCCTGCGCGTGCTGGACGGCGCCATCCTGGTGCTGTGCTCGGTGTCTGGCGTGCAGTCGCAGTCCATCACCGTGGACCGGCAGATGAAGCGCTACCGCGTTCCGCGCATCGCGTTCGTCAACAAGATGGACCGCGCCGGCGCGAACTATGACCGCGTGGCCGCGCAGCTGAAGGAGAAGCTGAACCACCACCCGGTGAAGCTCCAGCTGCCCATCGGCGCGGAGGACCGCTTCAAGGGCCTCATCGACCTCATCGCCATGAAGGCGTTCTACTTCGATGGCGAGAACGGTGAGAATGTGCGCGAGGAGGAGATTCCCGCGGACATGCTCGAGGACGCCAAGGCGCGCCGCCAGCAGATGATCGAGGGCGTGGCCGAGGTGGACGACCAGCTGGGTGAGCTGTTCCTGGCCGACTCCGCCATCACCAACGAGCAGATTGCCGCCGCCGTCCGCCGGGCCACCATCGCCCTGAAGATGACGCCGGTGATGTGTGGCTCCGCCTACAAGAACAAGGGCGTGCAGCTGCTCCTGAACGCGGTGTGCAGCTACCTCCCGAACCCCAAGGAGGCGACCAACGAGGCGCTGGACCAGAAGAACAACGAGGCGAAGGTCATCCTCGAGTCGGACCCGGAGAAGCCGTTCGTGGGTCTGGCGTTCAAGCTGGAGGATGGGCGCTACGGGCAGCTGACGTACATGCGCATCTACCAGGGCCGGGTGGCGAAGGGTGACTTCATCGTCAACCAGGTGAACCAGAAGAAGGTCAAGGTGCCGCGCATCGTGCGCATGCACTCCAGCCAGATGAACGACATCAACGATGCGACGGCCGGCGACATCGTCGCGCTGTTCGGCATCGAGTGCGCCTCCGGCGACACGTTCACCGACGGCACCGTGAACTACACGATGACGTCCATGCACGTGCCGGACGCCGTGATTTCGCTCGCCGTGTCCCCGAAGGACCGCTCGGCGCTGGCCAACTTCTCCAAGGCGCTCAACCGGTTCACCAAGGAGGACCCCACCTTCCGCGTGCACCGCGACGAGGAGTCCGGGCAGACCATCATCCGCGGCATGGGTGAGCTGCACCTGGAGATCTACATCGAGCGCATGAAGCGCGAGTACAACTGCGAGGTCCAGGCGGGCAAGCCGCAGGTGGCCTACCGCGAGACCATCAGCCAGAAGGGCGAGTTCGCCTACACGCACAAGAAGCAGACCGGCGGTTCCGGTCAGTTCGCGCGCGTGTGCGGCTACCTCGAGCCGCTGCCGTCGGACGCGGTGCAGCAGTACGAGTTCGTGGATGACATCGTCGGTGGCTCCATCCCCCGCGAGTTCATCCCGGCGTGCGACAAGGGCTTCATCGAGGCGGTGAAGAAGGGCAGCCTCATCGGCTTCCCCGTGGTGGGTGTGCGCGTGGTCATCAACGACGGCGCCTTCCACGCGGTGGACTCGTCCGAAATGGCGTTCAAGACGGCCGCCATCATGGGCTTCCGCGAGGGCTACGCCGCCGCGAAGCCCATCATCCTGGAGCCGATGATGAAGGTGGAGGTCCAGGCGCCCGAGGACTTCCAGGGCTCGGTGGTCGGCCAGCTGAACCAGCGCCGCGGCACCATCCTCAACACGGAGACGGCCGAGGGCTACGTGACGGCCGTGGCCGAGGTGCCGCTGAACACCATGTTCGGCTACTCCACGGACCTGCGCTCGGCCACCCAGGGCAAGGGCGAGTTCACCATGGAGTTCGCGCGCTACACGCCCGTGCCCCGCAACGAGGCCGAGGCGCTGATGGCCGCGTACAAGGAGCGGCTGGCCGCGGAGCAGGCGGCGCGCAAGTAGTCCGCGCATCGCCGACACTCTGGCGGTAAGGAAGGCGCTCCTCATCAGTGAGGGGCGCCTTTCGCCTTTTCAGGAGTCAGCAACCGTGACGCTGCTGCGTGCCGCCAATGTCCAGCTCAGCTTCGGCAGCCGGACCGTCTTCCAGGGCCTTACCTTCACCATCGAAGAGGGCGAGCGCGTGGGCCTGGTGGGCGTCAACGGCTCGGGCAAGTCGTCGCTGATGAAGATCCTCGCCGGCGCGGCGAAGGCGGACACGGGCGAATTGCAGCTGCGGCGCGGCGCCCGCGTCACCTACCTGCCCCAGGAGCCGGAGTTCCCCGAGGGCGCCACGGTAGAGTCCGAGCTGTCCGTGTCGCAGGGCCCGCTGAAGGAGGCGCTCGCGGCCCACGCCGAGCTGGCGAAGCGGCTGGAGTCCTCGCCGGCCGAGGGGCAGGAGAAGCTGCTGGAGCAGTTCTCCGCGCTCAGCGACCGCATCGAGCAGATGGGCGGCTGGGACACCGAGCACCACGCGAAGATGCTGCTGGACAGGCTGGGCGTGAAGGAGTGGGACAAGCCGGTGGCGGTGCTGTCCGGCGGCCTGCGCAAGCGCGTGGCCATTGCCCGGGCGCTGCTGACGCGGCCGGACCTGCTCCTGCTGGACGAGCCCACCAACCACCTGGACGCGGACACGGTGGACTGGCTGGAGGAGGAGCTGGACAAGCTGCCCGGGGCTCTGCTGCTCGTCACGCACGACCGGTACTTCCTGGACGGGCTGGTGGACCGCATCGTCGAAATCCAGCCCGGCGAGGGCGTGACGTCCTACCCCGGCAACTACCAGGCGTACGTGGAGCAGAAGCTGGTGGCGCAGCAGAACGCCGAGCTGTCGCAGCACAAGCGCGAGCGGTGGATTGCCCAGGAGGTGGCGTGGCTGCGCCGGGGGCCGGAGGCGCGCCGCACCAAGAGCAAGGCGCGCATCGACCGGGCGCAGAAGCTGATGGCGGAGAAGGGCTTCCAGCGGCCCAAGGTGGCGGACCTGCGCGTGGCGTCGGCGCCCCGGCTGGGGCACACCGTCATCGAGGCGGAGGGGCTCCGGAAGTCCTTCGGGGACAAGCCGGTGCTCCAGGGCGTGGACTTCCGGCTCCAGCGCGGCGAGCGCGTGGGGCTGGTGGGGCCCAACGGCGTGGGCAAGACGACCTTCCTGCGCGTGCTGCTGGGCGAGCTGGCGCCGGACGGGGGCAAGCTCGTCATCGGGAAGAACACCAAGGTCGCCTACTACGACCAGGCCCGCGCGCAGCTGGATCTGGAGTCCACGGTGTACGAGTCCGCGTCGCAGGGCGAGGACTGGGTCATCCTGGGCACCGAGAAGGTGGCGCTGCGCGACTACCTGGAGGACCTGCTCTTCCCGGTGCCGATGCAGAAGATGAAGGTGAAGGCGCTGTCCGGCGGGGAGCGCAACCGGCTGCTGCTGGCGCGGCTGTTCCTGGAGGGCGCCAACGTGCTGGTGCTGGACGAGCCCACCAACGATCTGGACATCGTCACCCTCAACATCCTGGAGCGGCTGCTGCTGGACTTCGGGGGCAGCACGCTGCTCGTCACCCACGACCGGTACTTCCTGGACAAGGTGGCCACCAGCATCCTGACCTTCGAGGGCGGCGGCCGCGTCACCCGGTACGAGGGCAACTACGCGATGTACCGGCGCCTCAAGGAGCAGGCGGAGGCGCAGGCGGCGGCCGCGGCCTCGGCGGCCAGCGCGAAGCCCGCGCCGAAGAAGGACGAGCCGGCGGCCCCGGCCGCCTCGTCCGCGAAGGCGGCGCGCAAGCCGGGCAAGCTCACCTACAAGGAGCAGCGCGAGCTGGACGGCATGGAGGCCGCGATTGAAGCGGCCGAGACGAAGAAGGCCGGGCTGGAGGCGCAGCTCGCCGACCCGGCGGTGTACAGCAACGGCTCCAAGGTGGCGGAGGTGCAGAAGGAGCTGGAGACCACCGCCGCCGAGGTGGACCGGCTGTACGCGCGGTGGCAGGAGCTGCAGGACCTGGCGGCCGGCGGGGCGGCGTGAGGTCCGGCCTCAGTCGTAGCGCAGGGCGATGATGGGGTCCACGCGCGAGGCGCGCAGCGCCGGTATCCAGATGGCCACCAGCCCCACACCCAAGAGCAGCAGGGGCGCGGCGGCGAAGGCCAGCGGGTCCAGGGCGCTCACCCCGTGCACCATGCCCTCCACCACCCGCGTCAGCGCCCACGCGCCCACCACGCCCAGCACCACGCCCGAGCCCACCGAGCCCAGGCCCTGCAGGAGCACCAGCCGCACCACCTCGGCGCGCGGGGCGCCGAGCGCCAGCCGCACGCCCATCTCCCGCGTGCGCTGGCTCACCAGGTAGGACAGCACGCCGTAGATGCCCACCGTCGCCAGCACCAGCGCCAGCGCCGCCATCAGCCCCAGCAGCACCATGTTGAAGCGCTCCGAGCCCAGCGAGCGCGCCACGTGCTCCTCCAGCTTCAGCGTCTCCGTCACCGGCTGCTGCGCGTCCACCGCCCACAGCTCGCGCTGCACCGACTGCACCAGCGCGGCGTGCCCGCCCGGGGCCTTCACCATGAGGTTCTGCGGGAGGATGCGCACCAGCATGGTGTTGAGGTACGGGGCCACCTGCCCCAGCGCGACGTAGAGGACCACTGGCGACTCCTCCGCCAGCCCGTTCTCCCGCACGTCCTTCACCACCCCAATCACCGTGCGCGGCACCGGGTCTCTCAGCGAGGGCACCGAGTGGCCCACCCGGATGCGCTGGCCGACGGGGTCCTCGCCCGGCCAGTACTTGCGCGCCGCCGCCTCGTTGATGACCACCACCGGCTCGGCGCCCGCCACGTCCGTGTCCGCCAGCAGCCGGCCCCGCACCAGGCCGATGCCCAGCGCCTGGAAGTACCCCTTGGACACCGGGCGGAACTGGCCGCCCCCCACGCCGGGCCCGTCCGGGCGGCCCTCGTACCTGCCTTCAATGGCGAACTCCATGCTGGAGCCGATGCCCATGGGCAGCGCGGACGAGAAGGTCACCGCCTGCACGCCGGGCAGCGCCGCCACCCGCTCCTCCACCTGGCGGGCGAAGCGCTCCAGCGCGGCGGGCTCGGCGTAGCGCGCCTCGGGCAGGGACAGGCGCAGCACGTGGACGTCGCTCGAGTCGAAGCCCGGGGAGGTGCCGCTCAGGGCCGCGAAGCCGCGGATGAGCAGCGCCGCGCCCACCAGCAGCACCACCGCCAGCGCCACCTGCCCCACCACCAGGAGCCGCCGCGTCCGCCCACCGCCCGGGCCGGAGGTGGCCCGCTGGGCGCCCTCGCGCAGCGCGCCCTGCAGGTCCGGCCGCGACGCCTGCCACGCTGGCAAGAGCCCGAAGAGCAGGCCCGTCAGCACCGACGCGCCCAGGGAGAAGGCCAGCACCGCGCCGTTGATCTCCACCTGGGCGCCGGCCAGTCCGCCATGGCGCGAGCCCGCCATTCCCACCGGGGACAGGGACAGCAGCGCCGGTAGCGCGGCCATGGCCAGCACCAGCCCCAGCGCGCCGCCCGCCAGCGACAGCAGCAGGCTCTCCGTGAGGAGCTGCCGCACCAGCCGCCCCGGCGCCGCGCCCAGGGCCGCGCGCACCACCAGCTCCCGCTGCCGCGCCGCCGCCCGCGCCAGCTGCAGGTTGGCCAGGTTGACGCAGGCAATCAGCAGCACCAGCGCCACCGCCCCCAGCAGCACCCACAGCGCCAGCCGCAGGTCTCCGGCGAGGAACGCGCGCAGGTCCTGCACCGCGAAGGTGGCCTGCTTGCCTTCCATCAGCAGCGGCACCGCCGTGCGCATGCGGTCGCTCAGCGCTTGCAGGCCCGTGTCCACCGACTCGCGCGGCGTGCCCGCCTTCACGCGCGCGGTGAGCAGGAGGTAGTTGGCGCTGTCCTCGTTGGTGAGGTCCAGCTGCAGCGGCGTCCACAGCTGCACCCCGTCCGGGTAGCGGAAGCCCGCGGGCGCCACGCCCACCACCGTGTACGGCGTGTCATTCAGCGTGAGGGACTGGCCGATGACGTCCGCCGCGCCCCCGTAGCGCCGCTGCCACAGGCCGTGGCTGATGACCACCACGCGCCCGGCGCCCGGCACGTCCTCCTCCGGGAGGAAGCCGCGGCCCAGCTCCGGCCGCACGCCGAAGGTGTCAAAGAAGGTCCCCGTCACGCGCATGCCGGACAGCCGCTCCGGCAGCCCGTCCCCCACCAGGTTGAAGCCGCTGGGCAGCGGCTCGTAGCCCGTCACGTGGGAGAGGAAGGGGGCCTGGTTGGACAGCCAGGTGTAGTGCGCCACGGCGTGCGAGTTCGTCTTCCCGTCCGCGTCCCTGCGCAGCACCTGCACCAGCTGCTCGGGCTCCGGGTACGGCAGCGGGCGCAGCAGCACCCCGTGCACGACGCTGAAGATGGCGGTATTCGCTCCAATCGCCAGGGCGAGCGTCAGCACGGATACCAGCGTGAAGCTCCGGCTCTTGAGCAGCAGCCGGAGGGCGAAGCGAAGGTCTTCGGTCAGATGGGCCACGAGCACCTCTCCCGGTGCGGGCCCTACGCACGGGCCGCGTCAGCCATTGCGCGGAAAGCACCTGCAACCCCTTCCGCCTGGAAACGGATTTCGCCGTAAGCCAGGGAGAGCCCGAACCGAGCGCGCGTCAAGTCAGCCCCCTCGCGTGAGGGGTATTCCCATTGCCTGTAGGAATGCACTGGCGTGGCACTTGAACTCCCTGTTCCGTCATGCGACTGCTCGCGCCCCTGGGGCTGCTTTCGGGCTGAAATTCATTGAAGGAGTTGTCGTGTCGTTCCGGCCTGCGCTCGCGCTGCTCTCCGCTGTTTCGTCCCTCACCCTCCTGCTGGGCCCGGCCACCGCGGCCGCCCAGCAACAGCAGGGAGGGCCGCTGCCGCACTTCAACCTCCAGCGGTTGAAGCTGGACCCGGCGGCGCTCGGCTCGCTGATGGTGGCCACCGGCCGCACGCTGCCGCAGGGCATGCTGCGCATGTCGGTGCAGGGCCACTACGAGCACCTGCCCCTCCACTTCCAGACGCGGTGGGAGCCGGGCGGCGGCACCGGGCTGGTGGAGAACCGCTTCACCATGGACGTGACGGCCGCCTATGGCGTGCTGCCCTGGCTGGAGGTGGCCGCCGAGGTGCCCTTCATCGTCAGCCAGGGCGGAGAGCCCTTCCTGGACGTGCAGCCCCCGGAGGGTCAGGGGCTGGGGACGCCATGGCTGGGGGCGCGCGCGGCGCTGCTGCGCCCGGACTTCGGGTTCCAGCTGGCGGTGGACTTCACCGCGGCGCTGCCGGTGGGAAGCGAGGAGCTGCTGGCGCGCGACGAGTACGCCTTCCTCCCTCGGCTCCAGTTCGGCTTCCTGGCGGAGAGCTGGCAGGTGGGTGGCGAGGCCGGGGTGCTGCTGCGCAAGGAGCAGGTGGTGAGCAGGCTGTCCGGCGAGGACGCGGACGTCATCGGCAACGAGCTGCGGCTGGCGGCCACGGTGACGTCCCGGGCCGGCGAGGACACGCGCGGCGAGGTGAGCGTCCTGGTGGGCATGCCGCTGGGCCAGGGCCGCGTGGGCGCCGAGCTGCTCATCGCCATCCGCAAGCACGCCCTGTCGTGGATGGACCTCTACGTCATGGGCGGGCCCGGCGTGGGCGCCGGCATGGACACGCCCACCTTCCGCTTCGTCGCCGGCGCGTCCTTCTCCTCGTCCAAGGTGGACTGAAGGCCGCGAGCAGGCTGCTGGCTTCACCGGCGCCTCGCCCTCCCTGCCCGACACGGCAGGGGGCGAGGCGCTGGCGTTTCCGGCGGGGCCTACTTGCCCATCACCCCGAAGGCCTTCGCCATGGCGATGGCGATGCCCAGCAGGCTCTCTCCGGCGATGAAGCCGGAGGAGACGGGCAGCACCACGTCGTCCGCCACCCTCGGCTTCGCGCGGCGAAGCGCCTCGGCCAGGGCCGCACCGATGAAGAAGGCGATGGAGCTGGCGGCGGGGATGACGATGGCCAGGCCGAAGCCCGCGGCCGACGGCACCCAGGCCTTGGCCTTCTTGGGCGCCCACCGCTCCAGCAGCACCAGGATGATGCCGAGCGACGCGCCGCACAGCGCGCCCACGCGGGCCGTGGGGTGCAGCGCGGACACGCCCGTGGCCAGCAGCTTGGACACGCCGGCCCACACCATGGACGCGGGCACGGGGAACTCCTCCGTGCCCAGCATGTCCGCGCTGGGCACCAGGAGGTTGAACACCGGCACCACCACCGCCGCGCCCGCCACCACGCCGAACAGCTGCGCGACGAACTGCTGGCGCGGGTTGGCGCCCAGGAGCCACCCGGACTTCAGGTCCGTCAGGAGGTCCGCCGAGTGCAGGCCCACGCCGCCGGTGGCGTTGGCGCTCATCACGTTGGCGGGGATGTTGCCCGGCGCCAGGCCGCCGAAGATGAGCTGGGTGACGGGGCCGAGCGCCTTGGTGGGCGTGGTGTCCGTCTCGCCCGTCACGCGGCTGGCGATGACGCCCATCACCACCGCCAGCGGCATGGCCAGCACGCCCGCCCACCACGGAATCTGGAAGAGGTACACCATCAGGAAGATGGCGATGGGGCCCAGAATCGCGAAGCCGATGGGGAACCAGGCCGGCGGGCACTCTATGCCGGCGAGCGGGTCCGCCTCCTGATTCGTGTCCTTGCCCCCGAAGAGGCCCCGGAGCGCCTTGAAGGAGCGCACCACGCTGCGCCACTGGAAGGCGAAGGACAGCAGGCCCGAGGACACCAGCAGCGCCGAGCCCGTCCACACCATCCACGTGTTGATGGCCGCGTACTTCACTTCCGGAATGACGCCCCGGGAGACCATCTCCGGCGCGAGGAAGCCGTACGTCAGCACCGCGCCCAGCAGCATGGACCAGCCCGTCTTGAAGCTCACCAGCGCGCCGGCGCCCACCAGCAGCAGGCTGAAGGACAGCGACAGCGACCAGTCACTGGCCTTCTTCCCGAGGATGGTGAAGGGCAGGCTGACCTTCTCCGGGATGTTGGTGAGCCAGGGGAAGCGCGCGTCGCGAATCAGCACCAGCAGCGCGCCGACGAGGCCCGCCCCGCCCAGCAGCCGCGACTTGCGCCGCGCGGTCTCCCCGTGGCCGTGGAGCGCGCGGATGGTCTCCGCCGTGGCCGTGCCGGTGGGGAACGGCAGCGCTTCGATGTTGATGAGCTGGCGCTTGATGGGGATGGCCGCGAAGACGCCCAGCGCGGAGATGACGGCGAACCACACCATCAGCCAGCCCGAGGACGGCAGCGTGCCGGTGAGCATCAGCAGCGCGGGCACCGCCGCCATGTTGCCGCCACCCGTCATGTAGCCGGCGGCCGAGGCCACCGAGCCCATGGCGTTGTTCTCCAGATCCGTGAAGTCCTTCTTCAAGAGGCGCAGCGAGCGCAGCGTGCCGAACACCGCGTACGCGAGGATGCACGCGGTGATGGTGACGCCCAGGCTCCACCCCGTCTTGAGGATGACGTAGAGGTTGGACAGGCACATCACCGCGCCGATGAGCATGCCGGCGATGACGGCGCGCACGGTGAGCTGGCGGCTGCCGCCCTGGTAGACGTGCTCCAGCCAGTAGCGCTCCGGGTCCTTCGCCGCGGACGCGCCCGCGTCACCTTCTGGCGGCGGGTCGTTCGGGTGGATGCGCAGCTCGCTCGGACTGGGGGTCGAGGACGGGGAAGAGGGACTCATTGGGGCGGCAAAGATAGTGCACCGCCCCCTGCCCCGCGAAATGCTCGTTCCACTCGAAGGTGGGTGCCCAGGCCCCCACCCCGGGAGTGGCCCGCCGCGTCAGCCGTGGTGGTGGCCGCCGGCCCCGTGCACGTGGCCGTGGGTGAGCTCCTCCGTCGTCGCGGCGCGCACCTCGCGCACGGTGACGTCGAAGTGGAGCGTCTTGCCCGCCAGCGGGTGGTTGAGGTCCACCACGACGCCTTGCGGCGTCACCTCCTGGATGCGCAGGGGGATGTCGCCCTGGTCCGTCTGCGCCATCAGCGTCTGGCCGGGCTGCGGGTTGAAGCCGGGGGGCAGCATGTCGCGCGTCACGGTGCGGACGCCGTCGGGGTCGTGCTCGCCGTAGCCCTGGCCCGGAGCCACCACCACCTGCTTGGTGTCGCCGGTGGACATGCCTTCCAGCGCGCCCTCCAGGCCGGGGACAATCTGCCGGTGCCCGTGCAGGTAGGCGAGCGGCTGGCCGGGCGCGCTCTGGTCGATGACCTGTCCATCACCCAGGTGCAGCCGGTACTCCAGCGAGACGACGGAATCCTTGGCGACCCTCATGCGGGCTCCTTGGCGGGTGCTTCGAGTGGGACTGCTACCGCGGTGAAAGAATGCGCCGGCCCGGGGCCGGTTTCAGGGCGAGGTGGACTCCACCGCCCCCTCCCCTGCCGGCCGGTCGACCGGCTCCCCGCGCGCCACGTACACGGCGGCGGCCAGGTCTCCGGTGACGTTGAGGGTGGTGCGGCACATGTCCAGGAAGCGGTCCACGCCGAGCACCAGGCCCAGGCCCTCCACCGGAATCTTGAACATGCCCAGAATCATCGCGATGACGGGGATGGAGCCCGCCGGCACCCCGGCGGTGCCGATGCCCGCCAGGATGCAGATGAACATGATGAGCGCCTGGTCCGGCAGGGTGAGCGGCACGCCGTAGACCTGGGCGAGGAAGAGCACGGTGACGCCCTCGAAGAGCGCGGTGCCGTTCTGGTTCATCGCCGAGCCGGCGGTGAGCACGAAGCGGGCCACGTTGCGCGGCAGCCGGAGGTTCTCCTCCGCCACCTTGAGGGCCGTGGGCAGCGTGGCGCTGGACGAGGACGTCGAAAAAGCCGTGACGATGGCCAGCCGGGACTCGCGGAAGAACTCGAGGGGGCTCCTGCCGCCGAGGAAGCGCACCGACAGCGAGTAGACGACGAACATGTGGATGCCGAGCGCCAGCAGCACCGTGCCCACGTACGCCGCGAGCTGCCCGAGGATGCTGAAGCCCAGCCGCGCCGTCATCGAGAACACCAGCGCCGCCACGCCGAAGGGCGCAAGCCGCAGCACGCCGTCGATGAGCTTCATCATCACGTCGTAGAGGCCCTGGATGGTCTCCTTGAGGCGCAGCGCGGGCTCGCCCACGGTCAGCGCCAGCCCCATGCCGAAGATGAGCGAGAAGACGATGAGGCCGATGAAGTCCCCGTCCGCCGCGGCCTTGAGGGGGTTGGTGGGCACCATGGAGACGAGCACGGAGCCGAAGGAGGTCTCCCCTGGCGCGGCGGCGGGCTTCACCTGCACGCCTCCCTTGGCCATGGCCCGGGCCTCGTCACTGAGGCCCGCGCCGGGCTGCAGCAGGTTGACGAGCAAGAGGCCGATGAGCACGGAGATGGCGGAGAAGACGACGGTGTAGCCCAGCGTGCGCGCGCCCAGGCGGCCCACCTGCTTCAGGTCCAGCTCCGCCACGCCCATGACGAGCGCGGAGAACAGCAGCGGCACCACCAGCATCAGCAGCAGGCGGATGAAGATCTGGCCCACCGGCGTGGCCACGGAGTCCACCACCCACGGCAGCCAGGAGGCCTGCGCGGCGATGTCCGCGGCGGTGACGGGCGCCCCCGGGGCGAGCGCACCCCGGGCGATGGCCGTGGCGGCGGCATTGGCGGCGAGGCCCGCCACCGCGCCGACCGCAATGCCGAGGAGCATCTTCTGGTGCGCCTTCATCCGGTGTCTCCGCGCCCTCCTGGCCGGAGGGGAATGGGCCGCGCAGCCTACCGACAAAGGAGGGTGGCGCCCACACTCTCGATGGGACAATGCTCGGTCTTCGATTGGAACCCCTCGTCCAGCTCACCGAAGGCGCCGTGCCCACCCCCCTCTTCCGCCTCTTGCTGCGGCGCGTGGGCGCCCTGGGCACGGAGCGGCTGCGTCAGACGTACCAGACGACGTTCTGGTACGACTTCGGCCCCCCGGCCAACGTCGTGGAGGAGGTCATCCTCGCGCTGCGGCCCACCGTGGTGGAGGGGCGGCGGCGCATCGCCGGCGTCGAGTGGTGGCTGTCGCGCATGTACCCCACGGACGTGCGGGTGGACTTCCACCAGGACCGGGACGAGAAGCTGGCGCTGGCCACCGGGAGGCTGGTGCACCCGCGCATCTCCTCGGTGCTGTTCCTCAACCGCGTCCGGGGCGGGGCGCTGGTGGTGACGCGCGAGAAGCCGGACCCGGAGAACCCGTCCCTGGCCCCGTCGCGGCTGGACACCGCGGACCTGGTGGCCCCCCGCCCCAACCGGCTGGTGCGCTTCGACGGGACGCTGACGCACGGCGTGCTGGACGCGGAGAACAGGATTCCGGACGGGAAGCTGCCGGGGCGCTCGCGGCAGCGGCGCACGCTGGTGATGAACTGGTGGGGGCACCGGCCCACGGACATCCCCGCGTGGGCCCAGACGCGGCTCTACCGCTCGCTGGCGCGCTGAGCTTCCTCGACCGCCGTCTCGCGGAGACGGCGCGTGACGCGCTCGGCCCACTCGGGCTCCACCTCGAGACAGGCGGGATGACGGCCCAGGCGCAGCGCCGCGGCGGGCATGGAGCCGCTGCCGGCGAACGGGTCCAGCACCGTGTCGCCGGGGCGGCTGTACGTGCGGATGACGGGCTCGAGGACGGAGAAGGGCTTGTGGTGCGGGTGGCTGCCCCAGCGGGCGGCGGCGCCGTCATCGTCATAGCCTCCGACGACGGCCCAGACGGTGGGCGCGTCCCCCGGCGCCAGGGGCGGCGCGGGCGTGCGGGCGATGACGAGGGCGACCTCGTAGACGCGCAGGGTCTGCTCGTTGGCGTTCTTGTCGGTGGTGCGCTTGCCCCAGACGTACTCGCCGCGCAGGTGCGGGTAGCCCAGGGCACGGGCCGCCGCGAGGATGGGCTCCTTGCCGAGCAGGTTCGTCCAGATGACCAGCGGCGCGTCGGGCGTGAGGTGCGCGACGGCGCGGGAGAGCCAGGCGTCGGAGAAGGCGCGGTAGTCCCGCACCGTCTCGAAGCGGACGATGGGGTTCTGGTCGATTTTCTTGTGGGCCCGGGGGTCTCTCAGGTCGCCGCCCTTGCGGCGCCGGGTGAGCAGGCAGTACGGCGGGTCCGTGTGGAGCAGGGCCGCGCGGGTGTCGCCGAGGGCGGCACGGTAGCCGGCCGGCTCACGGGCGTCGGCGTTGATGCAGCGGAGGGCGTCTGGGGGGAGAGTCGAGGTCATCTGCCGGGGCGGCACCCTACACGGCGGGGCGCGGGGCTCAAGTCGGCGGTGAGGGGGGCTCGCGGGTGACGGCGAGGATGTCGCCGACCGGCACCCGGGCGTGCGAGCGGAAGACGGCGAAGTCGTCCCCCTGCTCCGTGACGACGTCGATGACCTGGTCGATGAAGGTGTCCCCGGCGCGCAGCTGCACCGCGACGGGACGGCGGAAGAGGACCGCCTCCTCGAGGACGTCGATGAAGTCGCACCGGCCGATGTCGTCCTGGAGCATCCGGGACATGGGTTGCCTGCCTCCTCGCGCCCGGGGCCGGGCACGCTCCCGGGAGTGTAATGGCGGGACGGGGGTGCGGCTTGGGTGGATTAACGTGGAGGGCTCATGGGAGGGGCTGATGCGGCGGTGCGGACTGGATGTTGCCCTGGTGCTGCTGTTCGCCGTGGGGTGTGGGGCGGGAGGCCCTGCCCGGCGTGGGCCGGGCAGCTATGCGCAGGCCGTGGACTCGGTGACGGCCACCTGCGAGCGCGACCCGGCCCTGTGTGCCGTGCTGTCCGGAAAGGAGGCGGGCGCCTCGCTTCAGAGGCGGGCCGTGGAGGCGGCTTCGGCCGTCAAGGCCTGGGAGGAGCTCGATGCGCGGGTCCAGAAGCGCATCGAGGACATCCTGGTGGAGTGCGCGAAGCGGGCCGACGCAGAGGTGAACCGGAGGGAGTTCGGCGGCAGGCATCCCACCCGGGAGGAGTGCAGCGAGGTGGTGGGCGGCACCCGGGAGAATCCCCGCACCCGGGGCATGCGGCTGGGCGATGCGAAGCATGCGCTCGCCCTCCAGTGCTCCGAGGAGGAGCTGGGCCAGGCCTTCCCCGGACGCTATGGCCTGGAGCAGCGCTACC
Organism: Pyxidicoccus xibeiensis; assembly: GCF_024198175.1. Taxonomy (NCBI): domain Bacteria; kingdom Pseudomonadati; phylum Myxococcota; class Myxococcia; order Myxococcales; family Myxococcaceae; genus Pyxidicoccus; species Pyxidicoccus xibeiensis. Next base: position 78,702 of record NZ_JAJVKV010000022.1, on the reverse strand, counting down.
GCCTCCACCCCGACTCGCGGCAGTTGGAGCGCATCCGTCACGAGCGAGAGCTGGAGATGCTTCGTGCTGGAGGCAAGGAACTGGCCGGCTCGGTGATACCCGACGTCGTCATCCACACCGGGAACCCACTCCAGGCTCAGCTCGTCTACGACTTCAAGTTCCCCTGCCCTCATACCAATCCACCCTCATGGCGGACCTACCCTCATGGACATCCACTCGGAGTCCACAATCAGGGGGCGGCATACCATGAGGTCTTCGGCGTCATGCCGAGGCTGGTCAATCCCAAAGGATTTCCCCCATGAGTGAGCACCCTCCGCGGATCCGCGTACAGAACGAAGACGGCTATGTGTTCGTCCGTGAGGGACTCAGCCTCTGCTTCTACATGCACCGCTCCCACCGGGGACTCGGGCCGGCCATCCTGCGTGCGCTGGACATATTCCAACGGGCCCTGGCTCCAGGGACGCTGGCGCAGTACGTGGACATGGAAGGAGATTGGCCGAAGCTCGACACGCCATCCTGGGAGCGCCTCCAGAAGGAGCTGCTCGAGAGCGAGCACCCCTTCGTCACGATGGCGAGCGAATCCAACGGTGTCTCTGAGTATCAGTTCGAATACTTCAGCAGCTTCCTGGAGGGCTCGAGACCAGTTGATGAGCCTGGGCAATCCTGCTTCGCCCGCTTCCAACTCCCCACGGAGTACATGGAGAAACACGGCCCTGGACACGTGCGCGAGCTGGCATTGAAGCTGGCTTCCCAACTGCCCTTCAACTCCGGCTACGCCAGCCTCTCCTTCCATGCACTCATGGACCTCGTCGGTGTGACTCGGAAGGTCCGGAGCATGTGCTTCCGCTATCCGGGAATGGACCTCATGGATGACTCCATCCATCGAAGCATCGGCACACGGGCTCCCGGGGCCTACTGGATGACGTTCCTGGGGCAGCCGGTGCTCGGGGAGTTGGGCGGGGTGGACGGGCTTCGCGCCCGACTGTCCTCGCCAGCCACCACCGTTCAGCCACTGGAAGCCGACCGCGCCGTCGTGACGCTGGGGCCGTGGCCTCGGGCCGGTGACCTGGAGGCGGGCGATACTCTTCCGGAGTACCGCGAGCTGGCGCGCCTCCTGGAGCCTTGGCTCTACCACCGCAGCCCTGACGCGGCCTTCAACCCGGACTTCCGACAGGACGACTGGCTTCGGTGGGAGCGACGCTTCCTCGATTAGACTTCGCGCGAGGAGTGCGTGATGGGAGGGGCTGATGCGGCGGTGCGGACTGGATGTTGGCCTGGTGCTGCTGTTCGCCGTGGGGTGTGGGGCGGGAAGCCCTGCCCGGCGTGGGCCGGGCAGCTATGCGCAGGCCGTGGACTCGGTGAGTGCCACCTGCGAGCGCGACCCGGCCCTGTGTGCCGTGCTGTCCGGGAAGGAGGCGGGCGCCTCGCTTCAGAGGCGGGCCGTGGAGGCGGCTTCGGCCGTCAAGGCCTGGGAGGAGCTCGATGCGCGGGTCCAGAAGCGCATCGAGGACATCCTGGTGGAGTGCGCGAAGCGGGCCGACGCAGAGGTGAACCGGAGGGAGTTCGGCGGCAGGCATCCCACCCGGGAGGAGTGCAGCGAGGTGGTGGGCGGCACCCGGGAGAATCCCCGCACCCGGGGCATGCGGCTGGGCGATGCGAAGCATGCGCTCGCCCTCCAGTGCACCGAGGAGGAGCTGAGCCAGGCCTTCCCCGGACGCTATGGCCTGGAGCAGCGCTACCGCCTCCACCCCGACTCGCGGCAGTTGGAGCGCATCCGTCACGAGCGAGAGCTGGAGATGCTTCGTGCTGGAGGCAAGGAACTGGCCGGCTCGGTGATACCCGACGTCGTCATCCACACCGGCGACCCGCTCCAAGCCCAGCGCGTCTACGACTTCAAATTCCCCTGCCCTGAAGACAACGAGCCGAAGTGGCGAGACTATCCCCTTGGAAACTCTCTCAACGTCAAGAACCAAGGCGCGGCCTACAAGAAGGTTTTCGACGCAACTCCGGTGCGGGTGACTCCTAAAGGCACACTCAAATGAGCGAACGATACCCAGGCATCCAGGTCCCTACCGAAGACGGCCCTGTGCTCCTCCGGAATGGACTCATCATCCGGTTCTTCATGCACCGTTCCCACCAGCAGTTTGCCTCGAGCGCAGTGCGCGCACTGGATACCTACATCCATGCCGTCGGGCCACGGACACTGGCGTGGTATCCAGACAGGGAGGGCGACTGGCAGAGCATGGATGACTCCGCCTGGAAGCGTACGCGACAGGCAATGCTTGGTGGAAAGTGGGCCTTCGTCACCCTGGCAGACAACGTCAATATCTATCAGCACAGGGATTTCCAATTCGAGTACGAGGGCATCTCACGCGAAGAACCCGGCCAGTTTGACGACCCCAGACGTGCTTCTGTCATGTCTTTCTGGCTGCCTACGGAGTTCCTGGAGCAGCGGGGTCCCGGCCACACGCGCGCGCTGGCGCTAGAACTGGCTTCTCACCTGCCCTTCGACTCCGGCTATGCCAGTCTCGTATTCGATACGTTTGGGAAGTTCGTCAATGTCACCCGCCCCCTCAACAAGCTGTGCTTCCGCTATCCCGGCGTGGATGTCCTCGAAGAGCACGTCAGCTGGGACATCGGCACCCGGATTCCCGGGGCGTACTGGCTGACGTTCCTGGGCCCGCAGGTGATGGGGGAACTGGGGAGCGATGAAGCCCTGCGCGCGCGTCTGTCCTCGCCGGACACCAACCTCCAACAACTCCCGGAAGACCGCGCCGTCGTGACGCTGGGCACGTGGCCCCAGGCAGGAGACCTGGAAGCGGGCGAAAACCTGCCGGAGTACCGCGAGCTGGCCCGCGTCCTGGAACCGTGGCTCTATCACCACAATCCGGAGAAGCTCCGTCATGACGACTTCAAGCCAGCGGACAGGCTCCGCTGGGAGCGCCGCTTCCTGGACTGAGTGCCCTTGCCAGACAGGCGCTCAATGCACTTCGAGGCCCTCGATGGTCATGCTCCGACCGCCCCCCTCATCCCACAGCTTGAGGGTGTAGCGCCCCTTCCTGAGAGGTGACGCATCCTCCAGCACCACCACGACGGAGCGGGACATCTCAGGCTTCAACGGCTCTCGCTGCCATGGAGAGCGCACCCGCACGGCCCGCCCCTGGGCATCCACGAGTGATGCGCCCACTGCTGTCCAGTCGGCGCCTTGTTCCCGCAGCGACACCTGCAACCGGAGCGCCTGCAGCCGGCTGGCCATCGTGACCACCTTCGCGTTCGAGATGGCGAAGCGAGACGGGCTGATGACCCGTTGGTAGGACAGCGTCTTGATGCGGAAGGGATCCGAGCCCTCCACGGACGCGATCAACGCTTCGATGTCTCCTGGCCGTGCCTTGCTCGCACGGAGCCGTTCGAGCTCGCGCTGCTGCTGCTGGATGGTCAGCTTCAGTTCCTCCACCTCCTGGCGACAGGCCTCGGGCGTGCGTGGGTTCCGGAAAAACTCGACTTGGCGATCGACCCGGGCCGCGTCCACCACCAGCATCACGGCAGCCCTTTCAGGATGGCCTCCCTCGCGGAACCGAACCTCCAACCGCACCCGCTCACCGGGTCGGAAGGTTTCCGAGGGAATCAGCGCCAGGCTGTCATCCGCGATTCCCAATCGATGAAAACGCTCCCGTCCCTCGAGCTTCACCGAGTCAGGATGAATCCGTGAATCGAAGAACACGGTGGTCGAAAGCCCGGGAGCGATATGGACTTCGGGCAGGGGCGACACCAGATCTCCCCGCAGCTCGATTCGACGGACTCCCTCCAGCGGCCCCATGGGTACGGCGGCGACGGCGCCTCGCGCCAGCAGCAATCCACAGGTGAGAAGAAGTAACGAGGGCGAGCCACGCAAGGCGGAGGGCCTCCAGGAGGAACCAGTCAGCGCGAGGACGGACCTGCCGCTGTATTACCGAAGCCTTCCAAAGCGCGACGTGGTCGCGAGGCTCATCCGGGCATTGACCATCGGCCGCTCAGGGGTACTGCCCTCGGCATACGGCACCCCCAGGACATCTCTTTCATTGTCGGCCACGATGTTCCCACAGAGGGAATAGCGCTTCCCGTCGGGCGTCTCCAGCGCGGTGACCCAGCCAAAGAAGCGATCCTTCCCGTGAAAGACCTGCCCGTAGAAGCGGCTTCCCTCGACGATGGCCCTCCCCCGGCCTTCGAGCTGTTCTTCCACGTACCAGACGACATGGCCGCCATCTGGAGGAGCGGGGATGTTGTCGAAGCTCCTGGGCACCAGCGTGATTCGCTCGTCGGTGCCGAGCAGCGTGGGTCCAGGAAAGGCCAGCTCCTCCATGACCTCGATGGCCTCCCGCGAGCACTCCTTCTCCGGAGGCGCGATCCGCTCCTGGGGACCGCTGGCGCAGGCCAGGCCGATACAGGTGGCGGCGGCCGCCGCCCGGCTCAGGGCACTGCTCGTGGAGGAACTCTTCGAGGACTCTTCAGGCGAAGCAGGAGAACGGCTCGTCACAGCGGAACTTCCTTTCTCGGAAGGGGAGGAGGGAACGGGCGCCGCCACATCCCCTGTTGACGGCGCGAGACGGGGCAGCCCGAAGGCCACGAAAAGGAGCACGCCCACCCCCAGCACCACCACCGCCCGACGCGCCCCGCGCCGCCTGGGCACCGGCGCGGCCGGGGGAGGCTCCACCCCACCGGCTCCGGGACTCACCAGCCCGGACACCTCGCTCACGGGCGATACGACCTCGGGCGCCTTCGCCTCGACTGGCGGCGCGATGACGATGGCCTCGGGTGCAAGCACCTCGGCGGACTCGACCGGCTCCAGCGGCTTCATCAGCTCGAGCGGCTCTCTCACCCGCTCCGGCAGCATCCGCACGCGTGGCGTGTCCGCGCCGGGCCCCTGCGCCGCCGCCTCGGGTGGCCTGTCCAGCGACACCTTCCACGCGGGCTGCCGCTTCTCCTTGGCCACGTCCCAGAGCGCCTGCAGCAGCGCCTCCGTGCCCAGGTAGCGGTCCTCGGGGCGCTTCGCGAGCAGGCGCATCGCCACCTCGCTCAGCGCGCGCGGCACCTTCGGGTTGACGAGGTGCGGCGCTCGCGGCGTCACCAGCTCTATCGCCGGCAGCAGCGTGTCATACGAGAGCTTCGGGTCGAACGCGTAGCCATCCGTGAGCGCCTCGTACAGCAGCGCGCCCAGCGCGTAGAGGTCTCCCGGCACGCCCGCGTCGAAGTGCGCGCCCTGCTGCCACGTGCCCTCGCGCAGGAAGGCCACGCACTCGGGCGGCAGCAGGTGCGGCGAGGCCGGTGCCACCCCCACCGTCAGCGTCGTCGCCCCTGGCAGCCGCACCGTGCCCAGGTCGATGAGGAAGGGCCGCTCGTCCTCGCGGCGGATGAGCAGGTTGTCGCCCTTCAGGTCGCGGTGGTGCACCCCACGCCGGTGCAGGTCCGCCACCACCCGCACCACCTCGGTGAACACCGCGAGCAGGTGCGCCGCCGTCGGCTTCACCCGCCAGCGCCACTCGTGGAACGTCTCGCCGTCCACGTAGTCGGTGACGAAGTACAGGTAGCCGTCGGGCGGCTCGGGCCACCGGTCCACCGCGTGCAGCCGCGGGAGGTTCGGGTGCGGCGCACAGGCCAGCAGCGCGGCCACCTCGTGCGTCAGCCGCCCGTTGACGTCCTCCTCCTCCGTCGCGTGCGGCCCCGCCGGACGCAGCGCCATCTTCAGCGAGTAGTACCGCCCTCCCCGCTCCACCTTGAAGACCCGGCCGAAGCCTCCCGCCCCCAGTGACGCCACCACGCGCCACGGGCCCACCTGGCTGTCCGGGACCAGCTGGTCCGGATGGAACGGCGCAGACCTCACGACCTCTCCCCCCCCTCCCACCCGACCTGGCACATCGGCCCCAATCGGCCGTGCAGGCCCCCTCCCCGCACGTCCACGCGCACGGCACGGACTGTCGCCGGCACGGACATGACGCGGGGCTCGGGAACCACCCACGGAGCGGGGCTAGGCAAGGGCAACCTCCAGGGTTGACCATACCCTCTCCCGTGGGTTTGTCACGTATCTACCCACCCGCGAGGTGGGTGCCCCGGCTCAGTCCGACCCGACGTCCCCCGTCGGGTCCTCCAGACCGGGCTCTTCCCGGTCCGCCACCGCCCGCGCGGCCTGCGCCCAGCGCCCGCTCAGGCGCGCCTCGGCGGCCAGGGCCTCGTCCCAGGAGGGGCCGTCCGGCAGCAGGCGCGGCGCATGCGCCAGGACGAGCCGCTCCAGCGCCCGCTCCTCGCACAGCCGCCGCAGCCCCAGCGCGTCCAGCCCGCTCGCGGCGAGCCAGGCCTCGCGCTTCCCGGGGGCGACTCGCCGCTCGTTCCACCAGGAGGCCTCCTCCTCGGCCACCTCGGCGGCGGACACGCGCAGCCCCAGCGTCCGGGCATGCCCCGCGAGCAGCGCCCGGCGCAGCCCCGCCTCCGCCAGCGCCACCGCGTCCGGGGCCTCGCGCAGCGACTCCAGCACGCGCCCCGAGGACACCGTCCGCCCGGGGAGCCGCGTCACGTCGTCCACCAGCCTGCGCCGCCGCACCAGCGACGAGGGGGACTGCCGCGCCCCCTCCTGTGTGGGCGCTCCGGAGGCCACCCACTCCGCGGCGGCCTGGAGACAGGCGATGGCGTCCTTGCGCTTCAGGTCCTCGGCCCCGCTGGGGAACCAGGCGCTCCACGCGGCGCGCGTGGACGGCTTCCAGCGCGGAGTCACGTCCTCCAGCAACCGGGGCCAGGTGCGCTCCTGGTAGAAGAGCGCTTCCGCCGCCTCCACCAGCGCCCGAGCGTCGTCCCGCCCGAGCACCCGCGCGGCCCGCGCCGTCTCGGCCGCGTGCCGCACGTTGACGAGCGGCACCGTGAGCGGCCGCCAGCCGTGCTCCGCGTCGGCGTGCAGGAGCGCCACCTCCGCGTCGTCCACCACCTCCCCGTCCCGGTACCACGCGAAGATGCGCCCCACGCCCACCATGCCGTGCGGCCCGAGCTCCGCGGCACGCAGGGCGCCCATGCTCGCGCCGCCGAAGACGGCCACTCCGGCTTCCAGGGCCGCCAGCAGCTCGTGGTGCCACACCGAGGGCTGCGCCTCGAAGACGCCGTCCACCAGGGCCAGCGCCCGGGGGCGGAGGCTCAGCGCACGCCAGACGTCTCCCTGCCGCGCCGGGGGAAGGACCGTGCACGGCGCCAGCCTCCGCGCCTCTTCGGCGGGCAGCGAGGGGCCCAGGAAGACCACCAGCTCGTTCTCGCGCTGGCGGCGCGGCGCGGCGCGGGTGCGTCCCTTCGCCTCTGTCTTCTCCGCTCGTTCTTGCCGACTCACAGGAGCTCCGAGATGTGCATGCCCGGCACCACCACCCGCCGCACGTGGACTTCGGGCAGCGGCGAGTCCAGCTCCACCTCGGCCACCTGGTGGAAGCCCGCCTGCTTCAGCAAGGCCAGCACGCGCCGCACACGCTGACCGGCCGGAGCCCGCGCGCGTGCTCCCAGGTCCGGGAGGTCTCCGGCGCTCCGCCTGGGACGGACCTGGGCGCAGGCCTCGGCGAACTGTCGCGCGGCCTCCCGGTCCGTCGACTCGACGTCCTCTCGCGCTCCGTGGATGTCCGTCAGTCTCGACTGCGCCGCCTCGAGCAGCGCCTTCAGCAGCGCCTCGTCCCGCTCCAGCGCGCAGGCATAGCCCGCCGTGAGCGGCACCGGTCCCTCGTCCAGGTCCACCAGCACCGCCGCGCCCACCGGCAGCCCCACCGCTCCCGGTGTGCGCGAGGAGGGCGTCGCGTCGAAGAGGTACACCCCGAAGCCTCGCTCCCTCAGCGCTTCCGCCAGTGCGGCGGTGCGCGGTGCAGCGCGTTCGAGCTCCGCCGGACGCAACAGGCGCCTTCGCACGCCTTCATCCGTCCACCCCTCCGGCAGGGCTCTCGCGAGCTGGTCCCTCTCGGTGGCCTCCAGGAGCGCGTGCAGCAGGGCCTGCTCCGCATCCGGGTGTGCTCCGGAGCCATTGCTCGTCCAGGCCGCCGCGACCGGGCCCAGCGCGGGCCCTCCGGGTGGCGGGACATGGAGCCCCTGGGCAGGGACCCAGACCGGCTTCCCCGAGTGCAGCTCCCTGGCCTCGCGCCACGCGCACCGGACGGTGTCTCCCCACAAGCGCGCGTCCACGAGTGCGCCCGCGGACCCCAGCGCCTCCGCGCTCCACAGCGTGCCCAGCACGCCGTCCAGCTCGGCGCGGGCGCCCCAGGCCAGCCGGCCCGGAAGCACCGTCTCCGCGGCCCACAGCTCCGCGGTCTCCAGCAACGCGCCCCACGCCGCATCCTCGTACGTGAGCCCCTTGCCGTTGCACACCTGGAGGACGTGGCCGCCGGGCCTCACGGCGCACGCCACCTCGACTCCCGTCCTGTCCAATCCGGTGACGCGCGCCACTCGCGTCACCCCCATGGACCGCGCCAGCCGGGCGGAGAGTTCCTTCGAGAAGACCACTTCACGGGTTGACCGCACGGGCGCGGACCTTAGCCCGAATCGCGGGCCCGGGCTGGCGGCGTGACTTCACGTCACGCGGGTGCTGGCTCGCTCACACCACGGACTTGCGCCACGAGCGGCACACGTGCGCCGGGGTATCTCCCTCGGCGAACCTGCGTTCGAGCTCGCGCTTCCCGTTGCGCCCCTGCTCCAACATGAACGCCAGCTCCGCCGGCAGCAGGGCCTTGATGGTGACGAGCAGCACGTGTCCAGCGGGCGTCGGGAAGCGCCGGGGCAGCGTGCTCGACTCGAGGCCCAGCAGCACCGCCACACGCCCCTCCCTCGTGACGAGCGGCTCGGGCATGCCCTCGCCCGAGACCTCCATCGACATCAACCCCTTGTGCAGCCAGCCACGCACGCTCTCATGCTCGGCCACTTCGTCGGCCACCTCGCGCAACAGCCGGAGCAACCAGCTCCTCCGGATTTCCGGCAGCGGCTCGTTCGTCTCGATGGCCAGCTCCAGGCCGAAGCCCGGGGTGAGCTCCTCGCTGTCGATGAACGGGTCCGAGAGGCCGTCCGTGACGAGCAGCGTGCTCCCCCCTTCCCGGTGGATGACCCTCCAGGCCTGGCGATGGCCGGGCCAGTACGGGCCACTCGGGATGATGGGAATGATGGCTGCTTCCTCCAGCCGGCCCAGCGAGCTCCACGCGGCGTCGCGCGCCGTGTCCAGCTGCCGCAGCCGGTCGTCGTGCCTCCGGGCGGCGGCGGTCTCTTCGTCCTCTGCTCGAGTGGGGCCTGTCACGTCCTCGGACTTCAAACCATGACGCCCGCGCGCTCAAGCGCTTCCTCGCAGTCCTTGGAGACGATGCGAGCCACCCACCAGCCCCAGGCACTCGTGCCGCCCGACACCTTGGGACAGGGCAGCCGTCCGATACCCCGCGCCGCCCGCGCCACCACCCTCCAGTCGAGCATCCCCGGAAACGGTTCCGCCGCTGAAACGTGGTAGGGGTGAGACACCCTCGGCCCATCCAGGAAGGGACCCTTCGGAATGCCTGCTGTCGGAGACTCCGCGCCGGACTTCAACGCCACCGACTGTCAGGGCGCCCCCCTACGGCTGTCCTCCCTGCGCGGGCGCCGCGTGGTGCTGTTCTTCTTCCCCAAGGCCTTTACCATCGGCTGCACCATCGAGAACCGCGCGTTCCGCGACAACCACCAGCTCCTCAAGGAGCTGGGCGCCGAGCTCGTGGGCGTCTCCGTGGACACGCAGCGCACCCAGTGCGAGTTCGCCCAGAAGGAGGCCATCCACTTCGCCCTCCTCGGCGACGAGGACCGCGCCATCAGCCGCGCCTATGACGCGCTCTGGCCCGTGCTCAACGTGGACCGCCGCATCACCTTCATCATCGACCCGCACGGCCGCATCGAGCACGTCATCCGCCACGAGATGCGCGTCTACCGCCACCTCGACGATGTGCTCCGCTACCTGCGCGCCAACCCGCTGCCCGGCCCATCCGCCTGAGGCCGGGGCCCGGCACCCGGCGCCCTAGTGCCACGCCACGTGGTATTCGCAGTGCGGCGCGCCCCGTGCCCGGCACTGGGGATGGGAGATGTTCACCGCCCGCCCTCCCGACAGCTCCACCGCCCGCTCGTGCCAGCCGATGATGGTCAGGCAGTCCGTCTCCGTGACGTTCTCCGCGCCGAACGTGCGCAGCACCGCGGCCCGCTCGCCCGCCCGCTCGTAGGTCCGCGAGCCCACCGCGTAATAGAAGCGATAGATTTGCGGTGCCTGGCTCAGCAGGAACTGCGGGTCCCCCGGCCGCACGAAGACGTGCTGCGCGCCATGCAGCGCCTCCTCCGCCGACGCCCGGCCCATGTCGACGAAGGCCCTGCGCTTGTCCTCCGGCGACATCACCTCCGCGATGGCCGTGTCCAGCCGCAGGTTGAGCTCCAGCGGATACCAGGCAATCGGAAGAATCATCTTCCGCAGCACCGCCTGGTCCTCGGGAGGAAGCCGCCGCAGCACGTCGTCCACGCGAACCTGCCCGCCATGCTGGCGCAGCATGTTCAACCGGGAGATGAGCACCCCACCCTTGATGCGAGAGCCAGAACCTTCCGTCACCATTCCCGCTCCGTAATCGCAGCCAACGGCCCATTGTGGCCACGCCCCCCGGCCGCCAGCAACCGCCCCCCTGCCCGCTCGCCCACCCAACGTGCCGGATTTCCTGCACAATCCGTAAAGCCGGAACCACGGACGACGGGAAGATAACCTTTGGCCGGTTCGGGGGTTGGACGGGTGTGAGCCCCAGGGAGACAGGCGGACGGGTGGTGGCGATGCCCGCGCGGGTGGCGCGCTCGGGGCTGGCGCGGGCTTCGGACGAGGAGCTGTGCCGCGTCTTCCTGGACGGCGAGCCGGCGGCCTTCGACGTGCTGGTGATGCGGCACCGGGCGCTCGTCTTCTCGCTGGTGCGGCGCTACACGTCGCGCCCCGAGGACGCGGCGGACCTGGTGCAGAGCGCCTTCCTGCGCGCGCTGGAGGCCTCGCGCCGCGTCTTCGCCCGCTTCTCGCCCTCCGGGCCGGCGCCCTTCCGCGCGTGGCTGGTGCGCATCGCCCTCAACCTGGCGAAGAACCACGCACGCCAGGGGCAGCGGTGGCGGCCCATGCTGGTGGAGGCCGCGCCGGAAGACGTGGCCCCGGACTCGCGCGAGTCCGCCCAGGAAGGCCTGGAGCGCGCCGAGCGCGAGCAACAGGTGCGTGCCGCCGTGCTGGCCCTGCCGCGCCGCCAGCGCGAGGTGCTGACGCTGCGGCTGGACGGCGGGCTGTCGTTCCGCGACATCGCCCAGACGCTTCGAATCACCGAGAACAATGCGAAGGTGCAGTTCCACCACGCGGTGAAGCGCCTCAAGGCGCTGGTGGGCGCGCCCGAGGAGAAGAGCTGATGGCCGCGTGCCCTGACTACGAGGTGTTGTTGGATGTCTTCGCCACTGGCGGCCTGGAGACCGCCGAGACGGCCCGCGTCTCCCAGCACGTGAGGACGTGTGACGGCTGCCGCGAGGCCGTCGCGTCCACCGTGAGCGTCCTCGGCCTGGCGGAGCTGCCCCCGCTCTCCGCCGAGGAGAAGACCGAGCTGGACGCGGTGCCCCGGCGCACGCTGGCCGCCTGGCGGCGCGACGAGCAGCACCGCGGGCTGCGGCGGCGGACGCTCGGCTCGCTGGTGGCCGCCGCGGCCGTGGTGGCCCTCATGCTGCTGGTGCCGGACCTCGTCCGGAAGTCCGGCGTCCTGACGCCCACCCCGGAGACGGAGACGGTGACGGCGCCGCCCGCGCCCGAGGTGGACGCGGAGACGCTGGCCGCCTTCGAGGCGTGGGCCGGACTGGAGCCGCTGGACGAGGTGGAGCCCGATGGCGAGGACCTGCTCGAGGACCTGGAAGAGGACCCCGACTTCAACCTGGGAGAGACGCTGTGAGGACGATGAAGCCCCTGCGCACCACCGTGCTGGCCCTGAGCCTGCTGCCCCTGCTGGCCGGGGCGTCCCCTCGTGAGGAGCGCAAGGAGGGGCGCGAGGCGGAGCGCCTGGAGCGCTCGGAGAAGCGGCAGCGGCTGCGGCAGGTGCTGGAGCTGTCAGACGCGCTGGAGCTGGACAACGCGCAGGCCCTGAAGATGGAGGCCACCCTGCGCGGGTTCGACGAGAAGCGCCGCCCCCTGCGCGAGCAGGTGCGCGACGCCGCGCGCCTCCTCCACCAGGCCACCCAGGGTGACAGCGCGGCCCTGGCCCAGGTGGACGCGGCCGCGCAGCGCGCCTTCGAGGCCCGCGAGCGCATCGCCGTGCTCGACAAGGAGATGTACCAGGCGCTCGCCAGGGACTTGCCGCCGGAGAAGCGCGCCCGGCTCGCGCTCACCCTGGCGCGCACCGAGGGCAGGATGAAGCTCAAGCTCAAGCACGGCCTGCCCGTGCTGCCGCCCATGGACTGAAGAAGGCCGCGGCCGCTAGCCCACCGGCACCGGGGGCTGCTCCGGGAGCGTGGCCGTCCCCTCCTGTACCGCGCGCCGCTCGGGCAGCACCAGGGGCCGCTCCAGCCGCGCGCGCTCCCAGCCGCCCAGGTCCGCGCAGGCGTCATACGTGCCCTGGAGGAAGTCGAGCAGGAAGGCCCTCGGCGCCCGGGCCCGTCTCACGTCGTCATAGGCCAGCAGGTACTCCTTGAAGCCCGCGTCGTACCAGCCTCCCGCCGCGCGGATGTCCGCGGTGGAGAAGCCCTCCGGCTCCGGGGCGGCGTAGCAGTAGAAGGCCGCCCCCTTCGACTGCGACGTGCCCGGCCAGAAGCCGGCGCTGCACACCTCCTCGCAGTACGCCTCGCGGGTGATGGCGTCCGCCCCGGGACGCTCCGGCGCGGGGCGGCCGGAGAAGCGCGTCACCGCCAGGTCGCAGCTCCCCCAGAAGAAGTGCACCGGACTGCACTTGCCGGTGAAGCGTGCCCGGAACTCCTCCAGCACCAGGCTCGCCTGCAGCATCGCCCGCCACCACCGGTACACGTACTCCGGCTGGTAGGTGGCGTGGTGCCGGTCCTCGCTGAAGGGCGTCGTGTCGTCTGGAATCTCCACCGGCGTCTCCCAGATGCGCACCTCGATGCCGAGCGAGTGGAGCAGCGCCATCACGTCCCGGTAGAAGTCCGCCACGGGCCGCGAGTCCAGCCCCAGCACCCGCGTCTCGCCCCCGCTCGTCCGGAAGTGCAGCTCATGCACCTGGAAGTCGCAGTCCACCTCGAAGGCGCCATCGCCGAAGGGCATGAGGCCCGTCGTCAGGCCCCGCGCCGTCACGCGGAACGCCACGTTCCACCAGTGGTTCTCCGGCGGCGTCAGCGCGAGCTTCACCTTGCCGAGGACCTGGAGGTACCGGTGCAGCGTGGCCTGGCTGTCCTTCCACTCCTCCAGCGGAAGCTCCGGCCAGGCCTCCTCCCACGTGTCCACGTCCGGCGTCGATGCGAAGGCCATGCGGCCCCTCCCCACTGGCAAGGTCCGCTCTCAGGATGGGCGCGCCTTCGCACCCGGGCCACGCCACCCGCCATGGCCGCACGACATGAGGACGGGAGGCGGTGCGTCAGCCTCCACGACTCCCTTCGGACGCCACGCGGCGGGCTGCCGGGGCGGCGCCCGATGGGGCCGGCTACTTCTGCGACAGCGCGCCGTCGATGGCCGTCTTCAGCTCGGCGCTGTCCGGCGTCACCGAGCTGGGGAAGGCCGCCTTCACCTGGCCGTCCTTGCCCACCACGTACTTGTGGAAGTTCCACTTGGGCGCCGGGTGGTTCTTCGCGAGGAACGCGTAGACGGGCGACTGTCCCTCCCCCTTCGTCTTCACCTTCTCGAACATGGGGAAGGTCACCTTGTAGCGCAGCTCGCAGAACTTCTTGATTTCCTCCGCGCTGCCCGGCTCCTGGCCTCCGAAGTCGTTGGAGGGGAAGCCCACCACCACCACGCCCTTGTCCTTGTACTCCTGGTACAGCTTCTCCAGGCCCGCGTACTGCGGCGTGTACCCACACTCGGAGGCGGTGTTCACCACCAGGACGACCTTCCCCTGGTAGCTGGAGAGCGGCTCGGGCTTGCCGTCGAGGCGGTTGGCGGACAGGTCGTGGAAGGACATGGGCTTCTTCTCCGTGGGAGTCTCGGCCTTGGGGGCCGGGGTGGAGGGCTTGCTGCCCGCGGCGAGCGCCGGGGTGACGGCGAGCGCCGCGGTGAGCGTCAGGGTGTGGAGGATTCGCATGCGGCCGCAAGGATGCACGAATGGCATATGCGTTTCACGCCCGCTTCGCCGTGGCCCGGGGACGGGCGTCTTCACCGGAAAATAGCGACTTGAGCACCCGGCCGGTGGGCGTCTTCAGCTTCGCCACCTCCCGGGGTGTGCCCGTGCCGACGATGTGGCCTCCCTGCTCGCCGCCCTCGGGCCCCAGCTCCACCACGTGGTCCGCCGCGCCGATGACGGACGGGTGGTGCTCGATGACCACCAGCGTGTCGCCCCGGTCCACCAGCCGGCCCAGGAAGGTAATCAGCTTCTCCACGTCACCGGTGTGCAGCCCGGTGGTGGGCTCGTCCAGCACGTACAGCGTGGGCTCGTGCCGCGAGGAGGCCGTCAGCTCCGCGGCCAGCTTCAGCCGCTGCGCCTCGCCGCCCGACAGCGTGTTGGAGCCCTGGCCGAGCTGCAGGTAGCCCACGCCGAGGTCCGACAGGCACTCCAGCGGCGCCGCCACGCGGGGCAGCGAGCGGAAGACGTCCTTCGCCTCGTCGGCGGACAGCCGCAGCACGTCGCCGATGGTGAGGCCGTGGTAGCGCACCTCCAGCGTGGCCGCGTCGAAGCGCGCGCCGTTGCACGCCTCGCACGGCGTCACCACGTCCGGGAGGAAGGACATCTCATGGGAGATGGCCCCCTGCCCCTCGCACGCGGTGCAGCGGCCGCCGCTGGCCGAGTTGAAGGAGAAGCGCGTCGCGGTGAAGCCGCGAATCTTCGCCTCGGGCGTGGCCGCGAAGACGCGCCGCAGCTCGTCCCAGATGCCGAGGAACGTCGCCGGCACCGAGCGCGGCGTGCGGCCGATGGGCGACTGGTCCACCGACAGCACCCGCTTGAGGGACTCCACCCCGCGCAACGAGTCGAACGCCCCCGGCTTCACCGTCACCAACTCCAGCGCCTCGCGCAGCGCCGGGTACAGCACGTGGCGCACCAGCGTGCTCTTGCCCGAGCCGGACACGCCCGAAACGACGTTGAGCCGTCCCACCGGGAGCTTGAGGTCCACGCGCTTCAGGTTGTTGGCGCGCGCGCCCTTCAGCTCCAGCCACTGCTTGGGCTCACCGCGCCCGGACGGAGGCCGCACCTTCGCCTCCCGCAGCGCGCGCGCCGTGGGCGAGTCGCTCTCCAGCACCACGTCCGGCGGGCCCTCCGCGAGGATGTGCCCGCCGCCCCGGCCGCCCGTGGGGCCCAAGTCCAGCAGGTGGTCCGCCGCGCGGATGGTGTCCGCGTCGTGCTCCACCACCAGCACCGTGGAGCCCGTCGCCACCAGGGCGCGCAGGTTGTCCAGCAGCCGGTGCGTGTCGCGCGGGTGCAGGCCGATGGTGGGCTCGTCCAGCACGTACATGGCCCCGGTGAGGCCCGCGCCCAGCTGCGCGGACAGCCGCAGCCGCTGCATCTCCCCGCCCGACAGCGAGGCCGCGTTGCGGTCCAGGGACAGGTAGCCCAGGCCCACGCGCTCCAGGAACTCCATGCGCCGCAGCAGCTCCTGCCGCGAGGCCTCGCCGATGAGGGCCCGGTCTCCCTTGAACTTCCACCCGCGCACGCGCGCCAGCGTGGACGCCACGGACTCCTGCACCACCTCGTGGTAGCGCGCGCCCTCCAGCCTCACGCCGCGAGGCACCGGGGCCAGCCGGCTGCCGTCGCAGGCACGGCACGGCGACACCTCGCCCTCGGCCAGCGCCTCCGGGCCGCCCTGCACGCCGGTGCCCTCGCACGACTCGCAGCGGCCCTGCTTGGTGTTGAAGGAGAACCAGCGCGGATCCAACTCCGGCACCGCCGTGCCGCACTTCGGGCACGTGCGCTCGGTGGACAGCAGCGTCTCTCCCTTCCCGCCGCCGACCTTCAGCGCGCCCTGGCCCCAGCCGAGCGCCTTGTCGAGCACGTCGCGAGGCAGCTTCGCCAGCTTCCCCTCGTACATGACGAGGTCGATGTCGTGCTCGCGCGTCTTCGTCAGGCGCGGCGGGTCGTCCGTGCTGGCGGCCTTGCCGTCGACGATGGCGCGCGAGATTCCCGCGCGCGCGGCGGCGGCGAAGACGTCCAGGTAGGTGCCCTTGCGCGCGCGCACCGCCGGCGCCAGCACCGTGCCCTCGCCCTTCATGGTGAGGACCTGCGCGTACAGCGCGTCCGGCGTGGTGGCGGCGATGGGCGAGTCGTCCCTCGGGCAGTGCGGCTCACCCAGCTTGGCGAACAAGAGGCGCAGGTAGTGGGCGACCTCCGTCACGGTGGCCACCGTGCTGGTGGCACCGGCGCGCGAGGTGCGCTGCTCCAGCGCCACGGAGGGCGGCAGCGAGCCGATGCGCTCCACGTCCGGGCGCGGCATGGTGGGCAGGAACTGGCGCGCATACGGACTCAGCGTCTCCAGGAAGCGCCGCTGCCCCTCCGCGAACACCACGTCGAACACCAGCGAGCTCTTGCCCGAGCCGCTCGGCCCCGTCACCACCGTCAGCTTCCCCAGCGGAATCCGGCAGGACACGTCCTGGAGGTTGTGCTCGCGCGCGTGCTCCACTTCGATTGCGGGCACCGCGTCCTTCCCCGGCCGGCGCAGCTTCACCGAGCGCCCCAGCGGCCGGTGCTCGCCCCGCAGCGCCTTCGCGGTGGCGCCCTGCGCGCGGGCCACGTCGTCCGGAGTGCCCTCGGCCACCAGCCGGCCGCCGTCACGGCCGCCCACCGGGCCCAGGTCGATGACCCAGTCCGAGCCCTTCATCACCGACACGTCGTGGTCCACCACGATGACGCTGGCGCCCCGCTCCACCAGCTCGTGCAGCGCGGCGATGACGTGGCGCACGTCCTCCGCGTGAAGGCCCGCGCTGGGCTCGTCGATGAGGAACAGCGTGCCCTTCGCGTCGCTGGCCAGCGCGCGTGCCAGCTTCAGCCGCTGCGCCTCGCCGCCCGACAGCGTGGACAGCGGCTGCCCCAGCGGCAGGTAGCCCAGGCCCAGCCGCTCCACCGGCCCCAGCGTGCGCACCAGCGCCTTGTCGTCACCGAAGTGCTTGAGCACCTCCGACACCGTCAGCTCCAGCACCTGCGCCACGCTGAAGCCGTGGTGCCGGACGGCGAGCACCTCTTCCTTGAAGCGCCGGCCGCGGCACACCGCGCACAGGAGCGCCACGTCCGCGAGGAACTGCATCTCCACCGTCTCGTAGCCCTCGCCCGAGCACGCCTCGCACCGGCCCTTGTCCACGTTGAAGGAGAAGTGCGCCGCCGTGAGGCCCCGCAGCTCCGCGTCGGTCTCCGCGGCGAAGCGCTCGCGCAGCCGGTCCCACGCCTTGGTGTACGTGGCCGCGTTGCCGCGCGAGGTGCGCCCCAGCGGGGACTGGTCCACGAAGGTGACGGCCTCCACCGCGTCCAGCCCCTCCAGCGCGTCCACCGCCCCGGGGGCCTCCACGTCCTTCACGCCCAGCTTGCGCGCCAGGTGCCGGTACAGCACCTCGTCCATCAGCGTGCTCTTGCCCGAGCCGCTGGGGCCCGTAATCGCGCACAGCACGCCCAGCGGCACGCGCACGGACAGGTCCTTCAGGTTGTGCTCGCGCGCGCCCTTCACCACCAGCTCGCCCTTGCGCTGGCGCGGCGTGCGCTTCGTCTCGCCAGCCCCCGCCAGGAGGCGGCCGGTGGGCAAATCGCTCTTCTTCGCCAGCGCCTCGGGCGTGCCGTCGAAGCAGAGCGTGCCGCCGTGCTTGCCGGCGCCGGGGCCCAGCTCCAGCACGCGGTGCGCGGAGCGGATGACCAGCGGGTCATGCTCGATGACCAGCGCGATGTTGCCGCGCTCCGCCAGCTCGGCGATGGCCTCCGTCAGCGGCGGCACGTCGCCGGGGTGCAGGCCCACGGTGGGCTCGTCCAGGACGAAGAGCGCGCCGGTGAGGGACGTGCCCAGCGCCGCCGTGAGGGACACGCGCTGCGCCTCGCCGCCCGACAGCGTGCGCGCCTGCCTGTCCAACGTGAGGTAGCCCAGGCCCACCCGCTGCAGGTAGCGCAGGCGGCCGGCCAGCTCGCGCCGCGCCAGGTCGCCCTGCCCCGTGGTGGTGCGCAGGGCCTCCAGCCGCGCCAGCGCGTCCGTCAGCTCCAGCCCGTGCCACGAGGGCAAGTCGAGCCCGCCCACGCGGTACGCGCGAGCCTGGGTGTTGAGCCGCGCGCCGCCGCAGTCGCCGCACAGCGTGTACGCGCGGTAGCGCGCCAGCAGCACCCGCACGTGCATCTTGTACGTGCGGCCCTCCATCCACCGGAACCACGCGCGCACGCCCGGGTAGGCCCGGCCGTCGTGGTAGTCGCCCTCGCCCTCCAGCACCAGCTCGCGCTGGTCCGCCGTCAGCTCCTCCCACGGACGGTCCATGGGAATCCCCCGCGCCCGGCACCAGCGCTGGAGCATGCTCCGCTCCCATGAAGTGGACTGCCCGGACCACGGGCGGATGGCCCCCTTCGACAGGCTCAGCGTCGGGTTGGGAATCACCTTCCCCCAGTCGATGCCGATGGTGCGCCCGAAGCCGCGACACGGCGCGCACGCCCCCACCGGCGACTGGTAGCTGAAGAGGCCGGGACGGGCGGGCTCGAACTCGCGCGCGCACTTCGGACACACCAGGCCCCGGCGGATGCGCCTGGGGGCCGCGTCCGGGACGAAGGCCAGCGCCTCGCCGTCCGCGCGCAGCCACGCGTCCTCCAGCGCCTGCGTCACGCGCGACAGCTGCGCGTCCGCCAGCTTCACCCGGTCCACCACCACCCGCGCCACGCCCGCCGGGTCCGTGGCCTCCGAGGGCTTCAGCGACTCCAGCTCCTTCACCTCGCCACCCACCACCAGCCGGTGGTAGCCGTCCTTCAGGAGCCGCGCCCGCACGTCCAGGAAGGCCGCCGTGTCCGGGATGCGCACCGGGAAGGTGATGACGGCCTGCGCGTCCGGGTGCTCGCGGATGACGGCCGCCGCCGCCACGCGCGCGTCCGTGCGCACCGCCTCCACGCCGCACGTGTCACAGACGGGGACGGCCTCGCGCGTGAAGAGCGCCGAGAGGTACGGCTCCACGTCCGCCAGCGTCGCCACCGTCGAGCGCGAGCTCTTCACCGGCGCCCGCCGGTCCACCGCCACCCCGGCCGCCACCGGCTCGAGCGCGTCCATGGGCGGCCGCTCCAGCCGCTCGAGGAACTGCCGGGCATACGGGCTGAAGCTCTCCACGAAGCGCCGCTGTCCCTCCGCATACAAGGTGTCCAGCGCGAGGCTCGACTTGCCCGCCCCCGACACGCCGGTGATGCAGACGAACTCCCCTTCCGCGAGGTCCACGGAGAGGTCCTTCAGGTTGTGCGTGCGTGCGCCTACGAGGTGGGTCTTGTGCATGGAGGTCGCAGGTTTAACGACCGGACACTTTGCCGCCAATCACAAGTGAGACTCCGGTACAGGCGGCCCCCTCCCAGGTTGGGCGCCGGGCGGCCGGCTGATAGAAGAGGAACTGTCGTGACACAGGAGGTCACCATGTCCGAAGGACCCGACAGGACGCCTCCCCGGGACGCCCTCGTCCGAGCCTCCTCGTCACTCGTGATGCTCGAGGTGGAGGGCCGCACCGCCTCCGGCTTCATCGCCACGCCCGAGGGCCACCTCGTCACCAGCCTGCACGCGGTGGCCGGCGCCCGCAGCATCAGCGCGGTGATGTCGGATGGGGTGCGCTCCGAGGTGGTCCAGGTGGTGGCCATGGACGAGCGCAGGGACCTCGCCGTCCTGCGCCTGCCGCTGCCGGACATGGTGCCCGCGCTGCCGCTGGGCCGGGGCCCCCTGCCCGCCGAGGGAGAGAGCGTCTACGTGCTGCGCGCGGTGGCCGGGCCGGCGCCGGAGGTGCGCTCGCTGGAGGTGCGCGCGGTGCAGGTGCTGGGCGACTGGCTCACGCTGATGGAGCTGACGCGGACCATCTCCGAGCAGGCCTCGGGCGCCCCGGTGATGGACTCGCGCGGCGTCGTGGTGGGCGTGGCCACCGCGGCGCTCGCCAACGGCCGCTCCCTGGGCCTGGTGATTCCGTCACGGTACGTGCTGCCCATGCTGCGGGCCATGGTGACGGCGCCGCTGGCCGCGCTGGAGGCGCCCCGCCGCCGCGCCGGACGCGTGCGCCAGGTGCCCCAGCATCCGCTGAGCATGCTGGAGGGCGCGTCCCCGGACGCGCTGGAGTCCATCGCCAGCACCCTGGGCCAGGCCATCAACGTGGGCGCGCCCGCGTACAACCGGGGCGACGTGGAGGGCTGCTACCGCCTCTATGCGCGCACCGCCGAGCAGCTCATCGACGAGCGCGGCGACTGCCCCGGCGCCCAGCGCGCCCTGCGCGACGGCCTGCTGCGCTGCGGGGAGCTGTCGGATTTGGATGACCGCGCCTGGGCCCTGCGCGACGTCTTCGACGGGCTGCTCGACGTCATCCAGCGCTGCCTCCAGGCACGGCCCGCGGTGACGGCGCCGGGCCGCAAGCCGCCTCCGAAGCGGCTGCTCAACTGAGCCGGGCCAGGACGCCGGAGCCCGCCGCTCGAGGGAGGTGGCACCGGGTCATCGAGGACCGCTCGGACGCCACGCCCGTTTCGAAGAAATCCGTGCAGTAACCTCGGGGGGCGGGGCTCTTTACTGGGAATGCCACCCCGTGGAGGCTCCCGTCATGGTCGTCGAGCCGTCGA
The DNA here is from genome assembly GCF_024198175.1 of Pyxidicoccus xibeiensis. Lineage (NCBI taxonomy): Bacteria > Pseudomonadati > Myxococcota > Myxococcia > Myxococcales > Myxococcaceae > Pyxidicoccus > Pyxidicoccus xibeiensis. The sequence continues at coordinate 57,841 of NZ_JAJVKV010000022.1, read as the reverse complement.
GCGACTCCCTTCCGTCCAGCGCCGCCCCCCGCGAGGAGGGCGGCAAGGTGCTGCCCTTCCCGCCCCGGCGCCGCTTCGCCACCACCCGGTGGAGCATGGTCCTCGCCGCGGGCCACAGCGCCGCGCCCGAGGCCCGCAAGGCCCTGGAGGCGCTCTGCCAGCAGTACTGGGCTCCGCTCCACGACTTCGTCCAGCACAAGGGCTTCACGAAGGAGCAGGCCGCCGACCTGACGCAGTCCTTCTTCGTCCGGCTGCTGGAGAAGAACGCCCTGTCCGTCGCCGACCCCACCCGGGGCCGGTTCCGCTCGTGGCTGCTCACGTCGATGACGCACTTCCTGGCGAACGCATGGGACGCGGAGCAGACCCGGGCCCGCGGCGGCGGCCACGTCCACGTCCCCCTCGAGGACCCGGAGGGCCGTGTCATCCCCGCCCCCTCGCCGGACCCCACGCCGGACCGCGTCTTCGAGAAGCGCTGGGCGGAGCGGCTGCTGGAGCACGTGCTGGCCGCGCTGCGCGAGGAGTACGTGCTCGCCGGCAGGGGCGCGCTCTTCGACCACCTCAAGAAGACGCTCACGGGAGACGCTGGCGCCGCGCACGCGCACATCGCCGAGGTGCTGGGGATGAAGCCGGGCGCGGTGAAGGTGGCGGCCTTCCGCTTCCGCAAGCGCTACCAGGAGCTGCTGCTGCGCGAGGTCTCCCACACCGTGGCCAACCCCGCGGACGCCGCCGACGAGCTGCGCTTCCTCATCACCGCGCTGGCGGGCCCGTAACCTTGCGCGGGCCGCCGCTTCAACCCGGTGCATCATGACGCCCCCCCGCCCACCGACGTGCCCCCACCCGCCCTCCGGAACGCTGGAGGGCCTGTGCATGCCGTGCCTGCTGCTCGCCGGTCTGGAGCCCCTGGGCCCCGCTCCGGAGGAGGAGCCCGTGCCCGTGGAGCCCCCCCTGCCCCGGCGCTTCGGCGACTACGAGCTGCTGGAGCGCCTGGGCGAGGGCGGCATGGGCGTCGTCTACAAGGCCTTCAACGTCCCCCTCAAGCGCATGGAGGCGCTGAAGATGAGCGCCGTGGACCTGCCGGCGAACGACGACGGGGTGCCCGGCTTCCTGGCCGTGGCGGAGGCGCGGGCCGCCGCGAGCCTGAACCACCCGAACATCGTCCACGTCATCGCCACGGGGGTCGCCGAGGGCCGCCCCTACTTCACGATGAACCTGATGGAGGGTGGCAGCCTCGACCAGCAGATGCACCGCTTCCGCGCCCCCCGCGCGGCGGCGCGATTGATGGCGACAGTCGCCGGGGCCGTCCACCATGGCCACCAGCGGCTCATCCTCCACCGGGACTTGAAGCCGGCGAACCTCCTGCTCGACGCCGGGGACGTGCCCCATGTCGCCGACTTCGGCCTGGCCCAGCCGCTCGACACGCGGAAGCAGCGAGGCCCGGTGGGAGGCACGCTCCCGTACATGGCACCGGAGCAGACCACCGCCCACGGCCCGCCCCTCACCGTCGCCGCCGACGTCTACGGCCTGGGCAGCATCCTCTACGAGCTGCTCACCGGCCGGCCTCCCTTCCAGGACGAGGGCGGCAGCCGTGAGGCCCTGCTCGCCAGGGTCCGGGAGGCCGAGCCGCTTGCCCCCCGCGCGCTGGAGCCGCGCATCCCCCGGGAGCTGGAGCACATCGTCCTCAGGTGCCTGCACAAGGAGCCCACCCGCCGCTACGGCTCCGCGGCGGAGCTGGCCGATGACCTCCAGCGCTTCCTGAAGGGCGAGCCCGTGGGCCCCACCACCCGCGCCCGGCGCGTGCTGGCCTGGTACCGCGGCCACCCCCTGGAGGCAGGGCTGCTGGCCACCCTGCTCTGGTCCCTCGCCGTGGCCGCGGTGGCCGCCTTCCGCATCGCCAGCGCGCAGGAGGAGGACCTGCGCCACGACGCGCTGCGGGTCAACCTCTACGCCGCGCGGCTCGTGGCGGGGACGGTGCTCTTCGAGCTGGCGCAGTACCGGCAGGGCGTGGAGCGCGCGGCGGCGCGGCCGGAGCTGGGCGCCGCGCTCCAGGCAGGTGACGGCCGGGCCCTGGAGTCCTTCTGCCGCGAGCGCTTCACCTACCACGACGGCCCGCGCGGCGGAGCGGCGCGCTCGGACGTGGCCTGGCCCTTCCAGCGCTGCTTCATCCTGGACACGACGGGCCGCGCGCTCGCCCACTGGCCTCCGCCGCCGCGCTTCTTCATTGGCAATGACTACGGGTGGCGCAACTACTTCCAGGCCGCCCGGCGGCTGGCGGACACGGGGCAGCGCGCCGCCTACGTGTCACGTGCCTTCCTGGGCACGAGCGACGGCTCCAACACCTTCGCCATCTCCGCCCCGGTGTACGGGCCGGCAGGGACGTGGCGCGGCGTGCTGGTGGCCACCATCGCCTCCAACTCCACGCTGGGCTCGCTGCGGCTGGACGACCCGGGCGGCGTCAACCGCACCGCCATGCTGGTGGCACCCACGGACCGGCCCGCGCCGGACGAGGCAATTCCCTCGCGCGACACGTACACCGTCGTCGTCCACGAGCGGCTGGGGCGTGGAATGCCCGTCGCCCTGGGGGCGGAGACGGCGCGGCAGCTCGCGCGGGCCCTGCCACCGCCCACCGCCCACGAGGAGGAGCAGTTCCTGCTGCCGTCCGTGGAGGGCCGGGTGCTGGAGGGCTACCGGGACCCCGTGTCGAGCGAGCCGGGCACCTGGCTGGCGGCCTTCGCGCCGGTGGGCAACACGGGCTTCGCCGTCATCGTCCAGTCGCGGGAGAAGGCGGTGCTGGCCGTCAACGCCGTGCTGGCGCGCCGCATCGCCTGGTGGAGCCTGCCCTTCGCCGTGGGGGGCGGGCTGTTATGGCTCCTCTTCTGGCGGCTCCGCCAGCAGGCGCTGACGGAGGGGAAGGCCTAGGCCCGAGCGCCCGGCTTCAGGGCTCGTCCCACCGCACGTGCAGCGTGTACCCGCTGGCCTGGCGCTCCAGCACCACCACCTCCGGCTTCACGCGGGTGCGCCACAGCACGCCCTCCACCACGCCCGCCACGAAGTCCGGCAGCGGGTCCGGGTCCACGACGCGCACCCGCCACTCGCGCGACTGCACCGGCTCCAGCAGCATCTTCATGTCCTCGCGGCCCGCCCTGAGGTACGTGGGCAGCCGCGTCAGGCTGCGCTCGGCGCCCAGCAGCGGCGCGGCGGTGGCCAGCACGCGCCCCACCAGCGTCTGCGAGAAGCCCTCCACGTACCGGTGCCCCAGCGCGCGGTTGGCGGCCTCGGGCGGGTACCCCGCGAACACGAAGCGCCGGGCCACCCCCAGCGCCGCCCGCCACACCGACAGCGGGTATGACTGCTGTGAGACTTCCCCGTCGTAGCCGATGTCCTGGAGCGACTGGGCGAAGGCCCCCGTGGGCTTCAGCGCGTGGACGAACAGCCCCTCGAAGTTGCGTCGTGGCACCTGCACCGGGCTGGGAGGTGACTCCCGAAGCTCCTTCACCGGCTCGCTCAGCCCCCGCCATTCCATCGATTCCCCCCTCCGGCCCACTGGCAGACCGGGTCCGGCAGCCAGTGTAACAGCCCGAGGGGCTACCGATTCCTCCTCCACCGCGGATTCCTGCGGCCCCCCGATTCCTCCGCCACCGGAGAAAAGCTACGTCACTACACTTTTACAACAACAAGGCTCGTGTAACGATGACGGCTCGTTTGCAGAGGAGTGTCATGCGGGTCCTCATCGTCACCCAGGGAGGGGCGGACCTGGCGCCACTCGAGTCCCGCTTGCGGGCGCGAGGGCACACGGTGGTCACCGCCGCGCGGGACGCGGAGGTTCCTTCCGCGTGGCGCTCGGGCGCGTGCGCGCTCGTGGTGGTGGACACCCACGGACCGGCGGCGCCCGTCCCCCTGCTGCGCGCGTTGCGCAGCCTTCCCAACGGCCCGGAGGCGGTGGTGATGCTGCTGGGGCCGCGCGAGGCCCTGTCCAGCCTGCACTCCGGGCTGGAGGCCGGCGCGGACGACGTGCTGGCGTGGCCGCCGGACCCGCAGGAGCTGGAGCTGCGGCTGGACCTGGCCGAGCGGCGCTTCACCCGGCGCCACGGCCGCACCGGCGTGCCCTTCGGGGACGAGCTGCGCGACACCATGCTGTCCGTGTCGCCCGTGCCCACGTCGATTACCACGCTGACGGACGGCAAGGTGGTGGCGGCCAACGACGCTTACTTCCAGGCCTTCGGCTACACGCGCGAGGAGGTCATCGGGCGCACCACGGTGGACCTGCGCCTGTGGGAGCGGCCCTTCGACCGGGCCCAGGTGGTGGAGCGGCTGCGGCGGCACGGCTCGGTGCGGGGCGTGGACGCGCAGTACCACACGCGCCAGGGCGAGCTGCGGCACACGCTGCTCTTCATGGGGCTGGTGCCCTACGCGGGCGCGCCGCACATCATCTCCTTCTTCCCGGACATCACCCCGCTGAAGCGCGCGGAGGATGAGCTGCGGCGCTCGGAGGTGAGCTTCCGCACCCTCATCGAGAGCCTGCCGGACCTGGTGGCCGTCTTCAGCCGGGACGCGCGGGTGCGCTACGCCAACCTCAAGGTGGCCACGGCGCTGGGCTACGAGAACGTGGCGGAGTTGCTCGGCCGGCACATCTCCGAAATCATCCCTCCGGAGGACTTCGCGTCCGCGGACGCGCGCATGCACGAGGCGCTGCGCACGGGCCGGGCGGCGCTCCAGGAGCGGCGGCTCTTGAAGCGCGACGGCACCATCCTCCCGGTGGAGTCCACCACCTTCCCGCTGCCCTTCGCCGGCGAGGACGCCATCGTCTCGGTGTCGCACGACCTGACGGAGCGCCACCAGATGCAGGCGCGGCTGATGCTGGCCGAGCGGATGGCCTCGGTGGGCACGCTGGCGGCGGGCGTCGCGCACGAAATCAACAACCCGCTGGCGTACCTCACGGCCAACCTGTCCTTCGCGCGCGACGAGCTGAGCGCGCTGCTGGGCGAGGGCGCGCGGAGCGCCGAGGCGCGGCTGTCCCAGACGCTGGCGGCCGCGCAGTCCGCGCTCGCGGAGGCCCAGCAGGGCGCGGACCGGGTGCGCACCATCGTCCGCGACTTGAAGACGTTCAGCCGGGTGGACTCGGCGGACAACGCCGACGTGGACGTGCGGCAGGTGCTGGAGTCCACGCTGAACCTGGCGACCACGGAGATTCGCCACCGCGCGCGGCTGGTGAAGCAGTTCGACGAGGTGCCCCGGGTGCGCGCCAACGAGTCGCGGCTGGGGCAGGTGTTCCTCAACCTGCTCGTCAACGCCGCGCAGGCCATTCCGGGAGGAACCCCGGAGCGGCACGAGATTCGCGTCGCCACGCGCGTGGGCACCCAGAACCGGGTGGTGGTGGAGGTGGCGGACACCGGCATGGGCATCGCCGCCGAGCACCTGTCGCGCCTGTTCGACCCGTTCTTCACCACCAAGGAGCCCGGCGTGGGCACGGGGCTGGGGCTGTCCATCTGCCACAGCCTGGTGGCCTCGCTGGGCGGGGAAATCCACGTGGAGAGCGAGCCCGGCCGGGGCTCCACCTTCCGCGTGCTGCTGCCGGCCGCGCCCCCGGAGGAGAAGGCCCCCGTGGTGCCCACGCCCCCGCCGCCCTCCACGGAGAAGCGGGGCCGCCTGCTGGTGGTGGACGACGAGCCCCTGGTGTGCACGGCGCTGGGCCGCACCCTGCGGCCCCACCACGACGTGACGCTGTCCACCCGCGCCCAGGAGGCGCTGGAGCGAATCGAGGCCGGGGAGCGCTACGACCTCGTCTTCTGCGACTTGATGATGCCGGGCATGAGCGGCATGGACTTCTACTCGGCCCTCCAGCAGCGCTACCCCGAGCAGGCCCGGCGCGTGGTGTTCCTCACCGGCGGCGCCGTGACACAGCAGGCCCGCGCCTTCCTCGAGGCCGTCCCCAGCCCCCACCTGGAGAAGCCCTTCGCCGGCCGGGAGCTGCTGTCGCTCGTCCAGGAGCGGCTCGCGCACCCGTAGTGCGATGTCCACCTGTGGAAGATTTGGACAGCCCTGCTCGAAGGCTGTTCCTGATCTCCCCAGCCTCCGCCCACACCGGGCGGGAAGGCGGCCGTCCGTTCCCCTCCAACCCCGGCGCTGCTTGGAGCCACAACGGGCTGGAGAACCCAAACCACTGGAATCCCTCGGGATTCTGGCGAGGCCGTCCGGCGCATGACGCGCTGGTACGCAGGTTGCTGATGGCCTGACGCGCCGCACCGGGAGTGCAGGGGCGGCGCAGAGTCGGGCGGAGTCCGAAGGACCGGGGGGTCGTTCGACGTACCGGTCTATTCGGAGGCACCTGGACGTGAAGTCGCGGCGGAACAAGGCATGGAGCGCGTGGGTGTGCGCGGCGGTGGTGGCGTCGGCCACCGCGGCCAGCGCGCGCGCCGCCCCGGCGAAGCCCGCCGCCTCCGCGCGGGCCTTCCCCCCCGGCACCGTGGTGGAGCGTGCCCGGGCCCTGGCCGCCCGTCCCTACGTGGCGCCGAAGTCGACGCTGCCCGAGGCGTACCAGCAGCTCTCGTATGACGCGTACCGGGACATCCGCTACCGCGACGAGAAGGCGCTGTGGCGCGGGGACGGCCTGCCCTACCAGGCGCAGTTCTTCCACCCGGGCTTCCTCTACCCCGTCCCCGTCGCCGTCCACGTCGTGGAGCACGGGAAGGCGGAGCCGGTGCGCTTCTCGCCGGAGCTGTTCACCTACGGCGCGCTGGTGAAGCCGGGCCCGCTGGCGAAGGCCGACGGCTTCGCGGGCCTGAAGCTCACCCACCCGCTCAACCGGGCCGGGCACTTCGACGAGGTGCTGTCCTTCCTGGGCGCCAGCTACTTCCGCGCGCTGGGCCGGGGCACCGTGTACGGGCTGTCCGCGCGCGGCGTGGCCATCGACACCGCGCTGCCGCGCCCCGAGGAGTTCCCCTCCTTCCGCGAGCTGTGGCTGGAGCGCCCCGCCCCCGGCGCGGACCGCGTGGTGGTGCATGCGCTCATGGACGGGCCCAGCCTCACCGGCGCCTACCGCTTCACCGTCATCCCCGGCGCCAGCACGGTGATGGAGGTGGAGGCGACGCTCTTCGCGCGCAAGGCCGTGGAGCAGCTGGGCCTGGCCCCGCTCACCAGCATGTACCTCTTCGGGGAGAACGACCGGGGGACGTACGACGACTTCCGCCCGGAGGTGCATGACTCGGACGGCCTCTTCGTGTGGATGCGCGAGGGCGAGCAGCTCTGGCGACCGCTGCAGAACCCGTCGCGGGTGAGCGTCTCCAGCTTCCGCGCCGCCAGCCCGCGCGCCTTCGGCCTGCTGCAGCGGGACACCGCCTTCACCAGCTACGAGGACCTGGAGGCCCGCTACGAGCTGCGCCCCAGCGCGTGGGTGGAGCCCGTGGGCGACTGGGGCCCCGGCGCGGTGCGGCTGGTGGAGCTGCCCACGCCGCAGGAGGTGCACGACAACATCGTCGCCTTCTGGGTGCCGGACGCGCCGCTGACGCCGGGCGTGCCCCTGCGCGTGGCGTACCGGCTGCACTGGGGCGCGCAGGCGCCCTGGCCCCGGACGACCTCCGCCGTCACCGCCACGCGCATCGCCGCGGGCGACTCGGCGGGCGCGCGGCGCTTCGTCCTCGACTTCTCGCCCGAAGCCGGCGCGAGCAGGAGCGACGGGCCGGTGGACATCCTCATCACCGCCTCGAGGGGCCAGGTGCTGCACCGCACCGTCCGGCGCCACGAGCCCTCCGGCGGCTGGCGCGCCACCTTCGAGTGGGTGCCCGACGCCGGCGCCCCCAGTGAATTGCGCGCGTACCTGAGACGCGGTTCCGAGACCCTCACCGAGACCTGGAGCTACCTGTGGACCCCGTGACGACGCTGACCACCCGCCCCTCCGCTCCGCCCTCCGCGTGGGTCCTCCCAGCGACACGCGCCGCGCTCGACGCCTTCTTCCAGGGCTTCGGCTTCACGGCGGACGAGGACCTGTCCGCGCTGGCCCTCTGGGTGCTGGACAGCGACAGCGCGCACGGCGCCCAGCCGCGTGACGCCGTGGCCCTGGCCCGCGCGCGGATGGAGGCGTGGCTGGCGGAGGTGCTCGGCCAGGAGGCGGCGGGCACGCTGCTCACCCGGGGCCGCGCGGCCTTCGTGCTGTGTGACGGGGCCCGGCTGGGCGCGCGCCTGCTGACGCGGGGCTCGGTGCCGGAGGACTTCGCGCGGACGCTGCGCGCGGCGGTGCCCGTGCCGGCGCCGGCGCAGGTGGCCTCGGTGATGCCCGAGCAGCAGCTGGTACTGTGGCCCTTCGGCGAGCTGCTGCGCCGCGGCCGGCGCGCGGTGCTGCCGGACGTGTCCATCTCCCGCTAGCGCCCTTCTCCCGGAGCCACTCTTCCATGCACGCCCATTCGTTCTCCCCCGAGAGCGCCGGGCCGAGGCGCGCTTGCGTCCTGGGCCTGGCCGCCGCGTCCACCCTGCTGGGGACGTGGCAGATGCACCGCCTGCTCAGCGTGCGCGGCACCACCGTGCCGGAAGTCGTCCTGCTCGCGCTCTTCGCCCTGTGCTTCGGGTGGATTGCCCTGTCCTTCTGGACGGCGGTGGCCGGGTTCCTCCAGCTCGCGCTCGGGGGCCGGCTGCCCGGGCTGCGCTGGCCCACGGCCCAGGAGGAGGCGTCGCGCCTCACGTCCCGCACGTCCGTGGTGATGCCCATCCACAACGAGGACCCGGCCGCCGTCTTCGCCAACGTGCAGGCGACGTACGAGTCGGTGGCCGCCACCGGGCACCTGGACGCGTTCGACTTCTATGTGCTCAGTGACTCCACGCGCGCGGAGGCGTGGGTGGCGGAGGAGCTGGCGTGGGCGGAGCTGTGCCGCCGCGTGGGCGGACAGGGGCGCATCTTCTACCGGCGCCGCACGGACAACACCGGGAAGAAGGCCGGCAACCTCCAGGACTTCTGCGAGCGCTGGGGCCGGCACTACGACTTCACCATCGTCCTGGACGCGGACAGCCTGATGGACGGCCGCACGCTGGTGAAGATGGCGCGGCTGATGGAGCTCAACCCGCGCACGGGCATCATCCAGGCGCCGCCGCTGTGCGTGGGCCGGAGCACGCTGTTCGCGCGGCTCCAGCAGTTCGCCGGCCGCGTCTACGGGCCCGTGGTGGCCGCGGGCGCGGCGGCCTGGCAGTTGGGCGAGTCCAACTACTGGGGCCACAACGCCATCCTCCGCACGTCGGCGTTCATCGAGCACTGCGGGCTGCCGGTGCTGCCGGGACAGCAGCCCTTCGGCGGGCACATCCTCAGCCACGACTTCGTGGAGGCGGCGCTGATGCGGCGCGCGGGCTACACGGTGTGGCTGGTGCCGGAGCTGGGTGGCAGCTACGAGCAGCCGCCGCCGAACCTGCTGGCGTATGCGCAGCGGGACAGGCGCTGGTGCCAGGGCAACCTCCAGCACCTGAGCCTGGTGGCGGCTGGCGGGCTGCACCCCATCAGCCGGGGCCACTTCCTGATGGGCGTCATGTCCTACGCGGCCTCGCCGCTGTGGCTGCTGTTCCTGCTGTCGGGGCTGGTGGCGGCGCTGCATGACGGGTGGCTGATGGGCTCGGCGGAGCCGCTGCCGTTCGATGCGCGGGGGGCGCTGGTGCTGACGGCCACGTCCATGGGGATGCTGCTGGCGCCGAAGCTGCTGGGGCTGGTGCTGGCCCTGGCTCGCGGGCAGGACGCGGCGCGCATGGGCGGCCGGGTGCGGCTGGTGCTGAGCGTGCTGGTGGAGAGCGTGCTGGCCACGCTGCTGGCGCCGGTGATGATGCTGTTCCAGTCGCACTTCGTCTTCGGGACGCTGCTGGGCTACCGCGTGTCCTGGACGAGCCAGCAGCGCGAGGACGCAGACCTGCCCTGGGCCGAGGCAGCGCGGCGGCATGCCGTGCACACCGGCGTGGGCGTGGCGCTGGCAGTGGCCGCCTTCCTGCTGTCCCCCGGGCTGCTGGCGTGGATGGCGCCCGTGGTGGCGGGGCTGCTGCTGTCGATTCCCCTCTCCGTGTTCACCGCGCGGGCGTCGCTGGGCCTGTGGGCGGAGCGCCTGGGGCTGTTCCTCATTCCGGAGGAGACGGAGCCCCCCGAGGTGCTGGAGCGGGCGCAGGGCGTCGAGGAGGAGCACGCGGTGGCGCCCGTGACGGACGCCGTGGACCATGTCCTCACGGACGCCCGCGCGCACGCGCTGCACCTGGCGCTGCTGGAGGCGCAGCCGGGGCTGGCGGCGGTGCCCGCGGCGCTGGCGTCCGCGCGGAAGAAGCTGCTGGGCGGGGCGCCCGAGCCCCTGTCCGCACCGGAGAAGGCCGCCGTCCTGCTGGATGCGGGCACGCTGGCGGAAGCGCGGGAGCAGCGGCTGCTTCGCGCGCTCTCGTGAGTCGTCCGTCCCGGGTGCCGTGACGTACGGCGCACCCGGGTGGCACCAGGCGCTCGAGGGAGTGCCTGGTGCCGCAAGCGCGCTACGCGAACAGCTGGCGCAGCACGGCCACCATCTTCTCCACGTCGGATGCGCAGGCCATCTCGCGGATGGAGTGCATGGACAGCATGGGGTTGCCCACGTCCACCGTGCGGATGCCGAGCTGGCCCGCCGTAATCGGTCCAATCGTGCTGCCGCACCCCAGGTCCGTGCGCGTGACGAAGTGCTGCGGCGTGACACCGGCCTCCCGGCACAGCGACGCGAAGTACGCCCACGTCTCGCCGTCCGTCGCGTAGGACTGGTTCACGTTGGACTTGATGACCGGGCCCAGGCCCATCTGCGGCTGGTGCTTCGGCTCGTGCAGCGACGCATAGTTGGGATGCACCGCGTGCGCCATGTCCGCACTCACCAGGAACGAGTTGGCGATGGCCCGGTGGAACGCGTCCGGCTTCCCGTCCGAGTGCGCCAGCGTGAAGCGCTCCAGCAGCGTGCGCAGGAACGGGGACGCAGCGCCCTGCGCGCTCCGGCTGCCCACCTCCTCGTGGTCGAACAGGATGACGCCGCTCGTCGCCTCGCGCTTCTCGTTGCCGGACAGCAGCGCCGTCAGCGCGGAGTGACAGCTCGCCAGGTTGTCCAGGCGCGGCGCATGGAGGAACTCGCCGTGCACACCCGAGCGCGTGGGCGGCTGCAAGTCGTAGAGGCACAGGTCGTAGCCGAGGATGTCCCCCGCCTCCGCCTTCACCCCGCCCTTCGCCAGCTCCTGCACCAGCAGCGCGCGCAGGTCCACCGCGCCCGCGCTCTCCAGGCCCAGCACCGGCACCATGTGCTCCTGCGGGTTCAGCTTCAGCCCGTCCGTGTTCACCCCGCGGTTGAGGTGGATGGCCAGGTTGGGCACGCGCAGCAGCGGCCGGCGGAAGTCCACCAGGTGCCCCTGGGTCTTCCCTCCCGCCATCAGCATGATGCGGCCGGCGAGCGACAAGTCGCGGTCCGTCCAGGTGTGCAGCAGCACCCCGCCGTAGATTTCGACGCCGAGCTGCTGGTACCCGTTCTTCGACACCGGCGCGTTCGGCTTCAGCCGCAGGTTCGGCGAGTCCGTGTGGGAGCCGACCAGGCGGAAGCCCGCCCGGTCCACCGGGGAGGTGCCGAGCTGGAAGGCGGCGATGCTCGTGTCCCCGCGGATGACGAAGACGCGCTCGCCCGGCTTCAGCGTCCAGGACTCGCGCTCGTCCAGCTGCCGGTAGCCGGCCTGGGTGAGGCGGCGGGCCGACTCGCGCACCGCATGGTACGGCGTGGGCGAGGCTTCGATGTAGGCGAGGAGGTCTTGGGCCAGGGCGTCGGTATCGGTCGGGCTCATAAGGGCGCCCCAAGCTAACGCCGTCCAGCCCCTCCGCCACTCCCGAAAGTCGCCTCCCCGCCCGCCGGGCGGGCCCCCGGTGCCCCCGCCGGAAGGACGGTGGAGGAGGCCCGCGCCCCCGGCGCCGCGTCCAGGAACGTCCCCAGCAGCACCCAGCGGCGGCACGTGGCCTCCGCGCCGCGCCGCGCCACCACCGGCGTCGTGTAGTGCCAGAAGGGCAGCCGGTACACCGTGATGCCGCCCACGGTGCTCACCCGCGTCATCTCGGAGAAGTGCCCGTCCTTCGCGTACACGAGGTACTGGTGGTCCACGCCCGGCATCGTCAGGCTGACGTGCATGTCCACGTAGCCGTCGCGGGCCTCGGGCTCCTCGGGGTGGTGGTCGTTGTGGGGGCCCGAGTAGTCCCCCGGGCCGTAGCACAGCACCTGGATGCCCCACTTGCGCCGCAGGGCCCGGCCCGTCACCGCGGCGGCGAAGGCGGCGAAGCTGTCCGAGCGCATCATGTCCGTGAGGCCCACCGCCTCCGCCGCGCGGTAGGAGCGGGAGCGCCGGTTCTCCAGCAGCGCCGTCCGGTTGCGCACCGTCTTGGGCAGCAGCTCCATGTAGTTCATCGTCATGCCGGAGATGGAGTCATGGGGGATGGGGTCCTCCATGGGCACCAGCGTGTCGCGCAGCGCCACGTCCAGCGCGTCCCGGCAGGCCGTGGCCCGGCGCACGTCGACGACGCCCTGGAGCGCCACGAAGGGCCGCTCCGGGTCCAGCAGCGCACCCGTCACCTCGCGGTCCTTCCCCTCCAGGATGCGGCGTCCCTTGGGGGTGAGCAGGTCGGCGAACTCGGCGGGAAAGGTCTTCATGGGCGGGAAGATAGCGGCCCCGCCCGGGAGTGCACGGGCCTTGGGAGCGGCCGGACGCAACGTTTGGCCCGCTTCCGGCGATAATGGCCCGATAAGCCGTATTCCGGAGCCCCCGTCCATGGACCCCATCCGCAGCCGCCCCCGCGCCCTCTCGACTCCGACCTCCTCCACCCGGCCCCAGGCGAGCACGCAGCAGGCGGCTGCCCCGGCCCGGGCGAACGCGGTGGGCCACTCCCAGCTCAACACCTTCCAGGGCACGGCGCCCGTCCGCGCGGCCCCCGCCCAGCCCACGCCGGGCGCCTGGCGTGGCGGCCCGGACACCGAGGTCGGCAAGGCCGTCCAGGCCATGTGGGACCGGATGCAGCAGATGCCGGGCAACGACATCAGCATCAAGGGTGACACCCCCGCCAGCCTGATGGGCCGGGCCATCCTCGACAGCAAGCACGTGACGAACGAGCAGCTCATCGCCATGTCCAAGGTGAAGCTGGAGCAGCTCGCCACCGACCCCGCCTCGCGGGAGAAGGTGCTGAAGAAGGTCCCCAACGCGCGCGAGCTGCCGGTACACAAGTTCACGGTGGCCATGCTGTCCGCCGCCACCGGCATCGACCCGCAGAAGCTGTCCGAGGCCTGCCCGGACCTGGGCCTGACGGGCGCGCCCAACACGCCGCTGCTCTACGCCGCCAAGGGCGAGGGCATGCAGCGCTCCACCGCGCTGCACGACTTCACGGACTACCTGCGCGGCGCCGGCATCAAGGGCCTCAACAAGGCCGTGTGGGGCGTGGAGAACCGCATCCTCTCCGCCCTCGTCTCCGCCGTGGGCGGCGGGCGCTACTGAGCAGCGACACCGCCTCGCGGTGAGCTTCCCCGGGCCGTGGCCTTCTCCCGAAGGTCACGGCTCGTTGCTTTTCCGGGCGAGCCCCGCTGCCGGGGCAGGGCCCTTCGACTGGCGCTACCTGTCGCCGTCCACTCCGGCGCCCGTCGTCCGCTGCCTCGCGGCCTCCAGCCGCTTCGCACGCACCTTGCCCGCGATGCCCAGCAGGCGCCTGTCGCGCTCCCACCGCTCGCGCGTCGTCGCGTCGACCTGGGCCCATAGCGGCTCGCACCGCTCCACGGTCCGCTTCGCCAGCTCCAGCGCCCCGCCGAGCGCCAGGTGCGTGGCCGCATCCGACGGGTCCGCCTGGGCCAGCCCGCGCATCATCACCGCCAGGGCCAGCAGCTCCTCGCGCACGGGCTCCGGCCAGCCGCTCCGGCGGGCCACCTGCACCAGCCACCCGAGCAGCGCCAGGTGCACGTGGCAGTCCTCCACCGTGCGGAACGGCTTGAGGTAGCGCGCGTACCCGTCACCGGGCAGGACCTCCTCCGCCGCCACGACCACGGCCTCCAGGGCGAGCTCCGCGTGGGGGACTTCCGGGATGAAGGGCAGCTCCGGCAGCGCGGTGACGCGGACGCCCGGGCGCTTCGCGTCCACCACCACCATCCTCAGCCGGTTGCGGCCCTGCGCGTCCTGGCCCTCGGTGGCCACCACCAGCAGCAGCTCCGCCCGGGTGCCCAGCGTGACGAACGTCTTGTCACCGCTCAGCCTCGGGCCCGAGCCGGTGTCCTCCAAGCGCGTCTGGATGGCGGACGGATGCGCCCCGCTGGGCTCGGTGGCGCAGAGCGCACAGGGCCGGTCCGCCGGCAGCATGGGGAACAGGAAGCGATGCGCGGCGTGGTAGCCGGAGGCGAAGGCGTACCCCAGCCGGTCCGCACGGAAGCCCCCCGCCAACGCCAGGTCCGCGGGCGCGGGGAAGCGCGACTGCAGCGCCAGGTGGCGCCCCCACCACGCGTCGACGGAGTCAAGGGGCGGTGTCTCGGGAGACTCGGAGAGTAGGAAGCGGAGGACGTCGTTCACGTCCAGCACTCTAGGACAGCGTCCGCCGCGGCACGCAATCCGATGATGGAAGGACGAATCCGGGAGTGTTCACGCCCACCTGCACCGGTGCCCGGCTTCAGCGGCCATCCGCCGCGCCGCGCGCGCCCCCGCAGCGGGTCGTCCGCACCCCGCGCCGTGCGCTTCCCGACTCATGGCGAGGCCCCGAAGGGCCGACGTACCCTCGTGGAGGTTCCCCCCCTCGCGGCTCATGTCCCCGTCCCTCCACGTCCGCCTCCGCCGCACCGTGCTCGCGCTCCTGCGCTGCGCGCTGCTGCTCGGCGCGCCCGGGGCCTTCGCGACGTCGGGGTACGAGCGCGCGGTGGAGCTCACCACCGCGGTGTCCAGCGGAGACGCGACGCACATGGAGCGGCTCCTCGACGCCGGCCATGACGTGAACTCCCGCACCAGCGACAACAGCACGACGCTGCACGCGGCGGCGGGGTACGGGCGGCTGGACATGGTCCGCCGCCTGCTGGAGAAGGGCGCGGATCCGCTGCTGGAAGACGACGCGGGGCGCACGGCCCGCGACATCGCGCGGGACTGGGGACACACCGACGTGGTGGCGCTGCTCGAGGTGGCCGAACGGAGCCAGTCTCGCCTCCTGCTCCGCGCCCATCACCACGAGCCACCGCCCCGCCTCCAGCGCGGAGTGGAGCCTCGCACGGCCATGGCCTGGAGCGCCCCCACCCGTCCCGCCGCCCGGCGCGAGGCGGGCACCACCACCCGGCAGTTGGCACCCCGGGAGCTCAGGCCCACCGGCGTCAGTCCCCGCGGCGGCATGTGGACGGGCCGCTTCGCCCATGGCACGGGCCGGGTGCGCTTCACGCTGGATTCGAGCGGTCGCACCCTCTCCGGCGTCGAGCTCGAGGGCACCCTCCGCTGCGCCGGGGGCGACACGGCCCGCGCCTCCGGACGCGGCGCCACGTTCGTCATCGACCGCGGCGCCTTCAACGGCACGTTCCACGACGTGAAGGCCGGTGTGCAGTGGCACGTCGAGGGCCACTTCCTCGCCACCGGGAACGCAGTGGGACAGGTGCGCGTCCGCACGCGCACCGGCACCTGCGACACCGGCCCGCTGAGGTGGACGGCGAGCCCGTAGCGTCAGGCGCCCCAGGCTCGGAGCTCGGAGCTCGGAGCTCGGAGCTCGGAGCTCGGAGCCCGGAGCCCGGAGGTTGCCCGGCTCAGCCCGCGCGCTTGCGGCCGGCCGTCTTCGTCCGCTTCGCGGCCTTGCTGGAGGAGGGCTTCTTCGCCGTCCCCTGCTTGCCTCGCGAGTCCTTGCCACGGGCCTTCGACTTGGACTTCGTCCTGGCCGGGGCCTTCTTCCGGGCAGGCGCCTTCTTCACGGGCGCGAGGATGGTGCCCCGGCACTTCGGCGAGCCGCAGCGGCAGACATAGAGCGCGTCGGACTCCGGGCCCATGCCCTCGGTGCGCTCGTAGGCGTAGTCGTAGACCAGCTCCTCCTCGGGCTCGATGGTGCGCAGCGCGTAGATGTAGATGTGGCCCTTGTCGATGAGGGCCTCGCAGTTGGGCTCACACGAGTGGTTGATGTAGCGCGACTCGTTGTGGAGCGTGCCTGCGTCCAGCACCGCGCCGTCTTCCAGGTTGAAGAGGAAGGTGTGGTGCCGCTCCATCGTCTCGTCGTCGTAGCGAAGGTCGGCTTCTTCCTGGGAGATGCGCTCGCCGACGTACTCGATGATGCGCGTGCCCTTGCGGATGCGGCGCGTGGCGAAGGCACCCGTGCCCTGGATGGCAGACGGGCGCAGCTCGAAGGGAATCGGCTTCGGGGAAGGAATCAGGGTGGGTGAGGTCATTCGGAAGGGTGCGGCCCGGGAGTGCACGTCGGCCAGGACGCTGTGCCTGCGGCGGTGTAGCGTGCACCAGACGGACTTCTGATGAAAGGCACTCGATGATGCGGTGGTTCCTGGTCCTCGGTGCGGTGAACGCTTTTCTCTCCGTGGCGGCGGGGGCCTTCGGAGCGCATGCCCTGCGCGCCCGGCTTCCCGTGGACCTCCAGGTCATCTTCGAGACTGGAGCGCGCTACCACATGTACCACGCGCTCGGGCTCGTGGCCGTGGGCCTGCTGGGGCACCTGCGCCCCTCCCCGCTGCTGGCCGGCGCCGGGTGGTCGATGCTGGCGGGCATCATCCTCTTCTCCGGCAGCCTCTATGCGCTGGCCCTGTCCGGCGTGCGCGTGCTGGGCGCCATCACCCCGCTGGGCGGGGTGGGCTTCCTCGCCGGGTGGCTCCTGTTCGCCATGGCGGCGTGGCGCACCACCCAGTGAGCGCGTCACGGCCCGGTGTCACTCCTTCAGAGGCAGCGGAGGAGGCATCGGGTAGACGGTGTCCATCTCCCGGTGGTTGCGCAGACCACACGCCTCGCGCTGCACCATGAGGTTCCACCGCTGCCGCTCGGCCTCCTTGCGGATTTCGCGGTAGCGGAGGAGCGGCGCGGTGCGGTCAGTCCCGGTTCGGGCCAGCACCTCGCGCTCGGCCAGGGCCAGGTCCTTCAGGAGTCCTTCCAGCTTGTCGCCCGTCCTGCGCAGGGCGACACCCTTCTCCTTCTGGAACTCGACCTCCACGGGCAGCAGCGCATTGACGCGGTCGTCGCGAGCCATGGCCTCCATCTAACAATCGTGCCCGCCTGGCGCTGGCCCGGGACACGCGGCCTGCCTCCCTGCCCCGTGTACGGCGAAGTGGCCGCCGCCCCGGCCGCGCGCCATCATCTCCGCCATGCGCGCCCTGCCCCTCGTTGCCGTCACGCTGGCCCTCGCGGTCTCCCTGCCCGGCTCCGCCCAGCCCACCGCCACGCCCCCTCCGCCCACGGCGCCCAAGTCGTACCTGCTGCGCCCCGCGCGCGTCTTCGACGGCGTCACCGCGAAGCCCCACACGGGCTGGGTGGTGCTCGTCACGGGTGAGCGAATCGCGGCAGCCGGCCCCGAGGCCCAGGTGAAGGCCCCCGAGGGCGCGGAGGTGGTGGACCTGTCCGGCGCCACGCTGCTGCCGGGGCTCATCGAGGGCCACTCTCACATGTTCCTCCACCCGTACAACGAGGCGTCGTGGAACGACCAGGTGCTGAAGGAGTCGCTCGCGCTGCGCGTCGTGCGCGCGACGAACCATGCACGCGCCACGCTGATGGCGGGCTTCACCACCGCCCGGGACCTGGGCACCGAGGGCGCGGCGGACGCGGACGTGGGACTGAAGCAGGCCATCGACCAGGGCCTCATCCCCGGCCCCCGGCTGCTGGTGACGACGCGCGCCATCGTCGCCACCGGCAGCTACGGCCCCAAGGGCTTCGCCCCCGAGTGGTCCGTGCCGCAGGGCGCGGAGGAGGCGGACGGCGTGGACGCCCTGGTGCGGGTGGTGCGTGGCCAGATTGGCCGGGGCGCGGACTGGATAAAGGTGTACGGCGACTACCGCTGGGGCCCCCAGGGCGAGGCGCGCCCCACCTTCTCCCTGGAGGAGATGAAGCTCATCGTCGACACGGCGAAGGGCAGCGGTCGCCCGGTGGGGGTCCACGCCAGCACGCCGGAGGGCATGCGCCGCGCGGTGCTCGCGGGCGCGGAGAGCATCGAGCACGGTGACGACGGCACGCCCGAGGTGTTCCGGCTGATGGCCCAGCGCGGCGTCTTCTTCTGCCCCACCCTGGCGGCGGGGGACTCGATGCTCCAGTACCGCGGCTGGAAGCGGGGCGTGGACCCGGAGCCGGCCTCCCTCCAGGCGAAGCGCGCCAGCTTCAAGGCGGCCGTGGCCGCGGGAGTGCCCATGTGCGTGGGCGGGGACTCGGGCGTCTTCGCGCACGGGGAGAACGCGCGCGAGCTGGAGCTGATGGTGGACTACGGGATGACGCCCGCGCAGGTGCTCCAGGCCGCGACCTCCGGCAACGCGCGCATGCTGCACCGCGAGGACCGGCTGGGGCAGGTGAAGGCGGGGCTGCTCGCGGACCTCGTCGCCGTGGACGGTGACCCGACGCGGGACATCTCCGCGGTGCGCAAGGTGCGCTGGGTGATGAAGGGCGGCACCGTCCACCGCCGCTGAGGCGTCAGCGCCCCTCGCCAGCCTCCGCCGGCGCGTCCTGCGTCCCCCGCGCGGAGGCACCATCCAGCGAGGCCGCGCTCCGCCACGCCTCCCGCGCCAGCGCGAAGCCCGCGGCCAGCAGCAGGCCATTGCGCACCAGCAGCAGCATGGCGTGCAGCGGGCCGATGCCCGTCCCGTACGTGCTGCCAGCGAAGATGCCCCGGGTGATGACCGCCGCCACGAAGATGGCGATGGGCGCCCACCGCGAGCCGGAGAGCAGCGCCAGTCCAGCCACGCCGGTGAGCCACACGAGGTACTGCGGGCTGAGCACCGGGTTGAGGACGACGAAGGCGACGAGCGGCAGCAGCGCCAGCCGCGCCAGGTCCTCCACCCGCTCGGGCGCCCGGCGGCGCACGGCCCACAGGCCCACCGCCGCGGACGCCAGCGAGCCCACCACCCACGTCCACCGCGTCGCGTCCTTCACCCACTCCGCCGCCGCGCCATGCAGCTCGAAGGCGGCCGTCGCGTGGACCCACGCCACGTCCCGCACCCACCCCAGCAGGTGCAGGGCCCACAGCAGGGACGCGCCCAGTGACTCCACCTGGAGCCCCCGCTCCACATGGAAGGACGCGAAGCCCCACCAGGGCCAGAAGGCGCTCAGCGGCACCAGCGGCAGCACCCCCAGGGCCAGCCCCAGCACCAGCCGACGCGCCGCGCCCCACGAGCCCCGCCGCCAGCACACGGCCAGCGCCAGCGGCACCAGCACCACGGGGTACAGCTTCGTGACGATTCCCACCGAGAGCGCGAGCCCCGCCAGCACGTCGCGCCGGCGCGACAACGCCACCAGCGCGGCCAGCGTGAAGGTGGCGGGGATGAGGTCGTACCGCTTGAGGTAGTGGACGCTCTGTATCCAGCTCGCCACCGAGTACACGGCGAAGGGCAGCCACGCGCGCGCCGAGCGGCCCCAGCGCCGCGTCCCCTCCGACAGCAGCAGCCACTTGCTGAAGGCGTCGAAGAGCGTGAGCTGCAGGCCGAAGAGGGGGACGAAGGCCTTCAGCGTCCCGCCCAGCCAGGCCGCGGGGACGAACCACAGCAGCGCATAGGGCGGGTACTCGAAGCGGAAGTCCTGGTTGGGCGTGGCGCCCGCGAGGAAGGAGCGGGCCGTGTTGAAGTACAGCTCCAGGTCCTTCACCCGGGAGGAGAAGGCATAGAGCGCCAGGGGCGCCACGCTCACCGCGAGCGCGCCCCAGTGCCAGGGGCCCAGGCGGGAAGCGGAAGGCTCGGGAGGGCTCGGGGCGGACACGTGTGGGGACTCTGTCCGGACCTAGACGGGCACCGGCCGCACGAGGGCGTGCAGCCGCTCCACGTCCGCGCGATGGCACAGGTCCGTGCCCTGCGACAGGAGCGCGCCCGTGCCCGAGGCGATGCCCCAGCGCAGCGCCTCCTCGGGGGACTGGCCCCGGGCGAGGGACAGTGTCAGGCCGGCCACGAAGCTGTCACCCGCGCCCACGGAGCTGTGCGTCTCCACCGGCGGCGGCGACGCGCGAAGCTGCCTGTCCTTCGTCGTCAGCAGGGCGCCATCCGCGCCCATGGACACCGCCAGCAGCTCCACGCTGCCTCGCGCCACCAGCTCACGGGCCGCGGCGGCCTGGGCGGCCAGGTCCTCGGTGCTCATGCCAGTGAGGTCCCTCAGCTCGCGCCGGTTGGGCTTGGCCAGGAACACGCCCTCCTCCAGGGCGGCCCGGAGCGGAGGCCCGTTGGTGTCCACCACCACGCGCACGCCCTGGCGCTTCGCCTGCCGCGCCACGCGGGCATAGAAGTCCTCCGGCACACCAGGCGCCAGGCTGCCGCTGGCCACGATGAACGCGGCGCCCACGGACACCTCGGCCACCGCGGCCAGACAGCGCTGCCACTCGCGCTCGGACAGCGTGGGCCCTGGCAGGATGAAGCGGTACTCGCGCGCGCTGGTGCCCTCCGCCACCGTGAAGCTCTCCCGGGTGTAGCCCTCCACCGGGATGGAGCGGCGCAGCAGGCCCTTCTCCTCCAGCAGGTGCTCCAGCAGGTGCCCGGTGGGGCCGCCCCGGGTGTAGATGGCGATGGACTCGCCGCCCAGCTCCCGCACCACCCGCGCCACGTTGATGCCGCCGCCCCCCGGGTCTCTGCGGACGGAGCCACAGCGCAGCTTGTGCTCGGGCGTCACCTCCGGCACCGACGTGGCGATGTCGATGGCGGGGTTGAGCGTCAGCGTCACGATGTGTGCCATCTCGGGCGTCCTCCAGGAAGGTCAGTGCCGCTGTCTCCACGGCCTACAGCGGAAGCGCGCCGAGCCTGCCCCACCCGGAGCGACTCCGCCAGCAGGGCGAGCAGCCAGCCATGCCCTGCCCGGCAGCGGACACCCCACCTGACGCATCCGGTGGGTCCCTGTTGCCTTCCGGGGTAGGCCCGCGAGAATCCCACGGCCATGACACCGCCCCGCAAGCCCACGCGCGAGGAGCTGGCCGCCGCCACGGGCCGCACCATGCCGGACCTCATCGCGCCACGGCTGCGCGTCCTCTTCTGCGGCATCAACCCCAGCCTCTATTCGGTGGTGGTGGGCTTCCACTTCGCGAGGCCGGGCAACCGCTTCTGGCCCACGCTGCACGCCGCCAGAATCACCCCGCGCCAGCTCCTCCCCTCGGAGCAGGGAGAGCTGCTCGCCCTGGGCTACGGCATCACCAACGTGGCGGACCGCGCCACGGCCACCGCGGACATGCTGGATGACTCGGAGCTGGCCGAGGGCGGCAAGTCCCTGGAGGCGAAGGTGCGGCGCTACCGGCCGCGCTTCCTCGCGGTGCTGGGCGTGGGCGCGTACCGGACCGCCTTCGAGCGGCCCAGGGCCCAGCCCGGACTCCAGCCGGAGACGCTGGGCATGACGCGGCTGTGGGTGCTGCCCAACCCGAGCGGGCTCAACGCGCACTACCAGCTGGACGACCTGGCGCGCCTGTTCGGCGAGCTGCGCCATGCGGTGGAGACCGGGCCGTGAGCGCGGGCGCGGCCCCTTGCACTACTTGATGATGCCGGCCTCGCGAGCGAAGCGGGCCACCACCGGCTGCACCTGCGAGAAGGCGGCGGCGTTGCAGGCCAGCAGGCCGCGGTGGTTCTGCAGCTCCGAGCCGTCGTACGAATACGGGGTGCCGCCCAGGTCCGTGAGGATGCCGCCCGCGGCGCGCAGCAGCGCCTCCGGCGCGCAGTTGTCCCAGCGGTAGCTCTTGTTGCTGGTGTGGATGTAGAGGTCGGCGGTGGCCTCGGCCAGCAGGCCGCACTTGAGGCCCACCGAGCCGGACTCCTTCTCGCGGGTGATGCCCAGCCGCTGCGCCACCGCGCTCGTCAGCCGGGAGCGATGCGAGCGCGACACCACCAGCCGCAGCGCCGCCGGCTCCGCCACGTCCGAGACACGCAGGGCCCTTCGCTCACCTGCCTCTTCCAGGAAGGCCCCCTGCCCCACCACGCCCGAGTACAGCTTGTCCCCCACCGGCCGGTAGACGACGCCCAGCCGGGCCTCCCCGCCGATGGCCAGCCCCACGTGGATGGCGAACTCGCCGTTGCGGTTGACGAACTCCTGGGTGCCGTCCATCGGGTCCACGTACCAGCAGCGCTCGAAGCGCTTGCCCGCGGCGCTGTTGTCGGACTCCTCGGCCACCACGCCGTCACCGGGAAAGGCCTTGCGCAGCTCACCGACGATGAACGCGTTGGCGCGCTGGTCCGCCTCCGTGACGGGGCCCATGCCACCAGCCTTGTCCTGGACGGCGAAGTTCGTGGCGTAGACCGCCAGGAGGATGTCCGCCGCCTGGCGGGCGATGCGTCGCGCGGTGTCGAGCTCGGCGTCGAGTGGACTCATGAGGTGGAAACAGTCTGCCCCGGCAGGTGCCTGCCCGGGGGTGAAAAGGGTCCGCGAGTTGGCGGGTCGCCACCCTGGGACTGTTGGACAGGTTGCGCGGCAAGCCTCGCGAGTGATGGCGGAAACGGAGTGCCCGTCCGCCCGAGCAGGGCACTGCTACGCTCCCGCGCCTTGCAAGGAGCCGTTCGATGCCCGTCACCCTCCGCCCCGCGAAGCCCTCGGACGCGCCTGCCTTGGGCCGCATGGGCGCGGCGCTGGCCCGCCAGCACCACGACTTCGACCCCCAGCGCTTCATGCTCCCGGACGACGTGGAGTCCGGCTACCGCTGGTGGCTGGGCAAGGAGGCGCAGAACAAGAAGGCCGTCGTCATCGTCGCCGAGCTCGACGGCGAGGTCGTCGGCTATGCCTACGGCCGCATCGAGGAGGTGGACTGGAACATGCTTTTGGACCGCTGCGGCGGCTTCCACGACATCTGGGTCGACGAGAAGGTCCGCCGCGTTGGCGTGGGCGTGCTGCTCGCGGAGGAGCTGATGAAGCGCCTCACCGCCCTGGGCGTGCCCCGCGTGGTGCTGCACACCGCCGCGAGGAACGAGGCCGCCCAACGCATGTTCGCGAAGCTCGGCTGGCGCCCCACCATGGTGGAGATGACGCGCGAAGCCCCCGCCGACGCCAGCAAGTCCTCATAGTACCCGTGCGGCACCCGCTCCTTCTGGAACGCAGCCACCTGGAGCGCCTCGCAGCGAAGCCAACACCTCAGAGCCGCCCGTGCGGCACCCGCCCCTGCTGGAACGCGTCCACCTGGAGGAAGGTGAAGGGCTGGTCATACAGGAGCCGGTCCTGCTGCCGCGTGCGGAACAGGTCCACGATGAGGTTCATCCGGTCGCTCAGGCTTCCCCAGTCGCGCGCCGCGCTGCCCGCCGTGTCGTCCGGCGTGCGGTCCAGCTCCGCCATGAGGGCCACCAGCTCCGGGTGCTTCAGCTTCAGCAACAGCGGAGGGAAGTCCCGCTCCGACGTGAGCGCGGGAATGTCCTCGCCCAACCGCAACGTCACGTCCGGCAGCTCCATCCGCATCAGCGTGCGGGTGGCCAGCTCGCGCCAGATGCGCTCCAGCCGGGTGGCCAGCGGAGAGAAGGCGCCACGCAGGCCCCACTCGGGCGTGTCCCGCACGCGCCGGTTCGGGTCCGCGCGGGCAAACTCCACCAGGTTGTCCAGGAACAGCTCCCGCAGGGGTGCATTCAGCGCGGCGGAGACCGGGCCCTGCAGCCGCGTCTGCTCGTGGTAGCCCACCAGCGAGTTGGCCAGGAACATCAGCTCCGCCCGGGCCTTCCGCTCCTCGGTGAAGATGGCCTCGAAGTACGCCCGCACCGCGCGGATGAGCAGGTCCTGCCCGCCCTCCTCCACCGGGCCGGGGGCCAGCCGTGACAGCACCCGCTCCAGCCGGGACGTGTCAGGCGTGGTGAGGCCGGAGAACTGCTCCAGCAGGTCCGTGTAGAGCGGGGCCAGCTCCTGGAAGACGATGAAGTTGCCGCGCGAGGTGTGGCGGGCGACCTCGTCGGTGATGCCCTCCAGCGTGCGCGCCAGCACGAACTGGACGCCCACCGAGGCGCCCCACGCGCCGAGCAGCCGGTCCTGCAGCTCGGCGATGCTGCGAGTCACCGCGTCCGCGCGCTCCAGCAGCTCGCCCAGCAGGCTCGGCAGCACGTCCTTGCGGATGAAGGCGCCCGCCGTCTTGGACGCCCACGTCGCGAAGCCGCACCAGTTGACGTCCTCCTCGCCGAGCACGTCGGTGAGGGCCACCTTCAGCACGTGGTACGTCTGGGTGATGTGGAGGTTGCGGAGGACGGGGTCCTCCATGCGGATGATGGCGTCCACCTGCGCCTGGGTGGGCGGCGGCCACAAGCGAGGGAGCGTGCCGCAGGCCATGACGCGTACGCCTCCTGGGAAGGCCGGGGCGGGATGTCCCCGACCTGACAGGAGGAGTGGGTCGTCCGCCGGTGTGATTCAACCGCCCGGCGCCACGTGCCTGGCCGGGTGTCTCCTTCCCAGGTCCGGGGCGGACGACAGACGGAGCGCATGTGCAAGCGGGCCAGGGCGGGGGCTATGCTTCCAGCATGGTGCCCCTGACCGACCGAGCCGGACTGTCTCCCGCGCAGCGCGCCTCGCTGGAGCGGGAGCTCGCGCCCCTCGGCATGCTCCAGGACGTGGTGCGCTGGGGCTTCGCGCACACGCCGCCCCGCGACGTGGCGGAGGTGGTGGTCCAGGACGAGTTCACCCATGACGTGGTGGTGCCCTGGGAAGACGGGCGATACCTCGTCTTCGACACCACCTGACTGGGCGGGGTGAACGCGGTCTCCGTGTGGGACCACCAACCCAAAGCCGATGAAATCCTGGATGCCCGGCTCGCCGCGGGGTGGACGCCCACCCCTACGAGCACCGTCGATGGGGACGTCATCCTCGGCCATGCCGCGTGCCGGGTGACACCCACGCAGTCCCGGCAGGGCGGCGGCTAGGACACACGTTCGTGCCCCAACCCTGGCCGGGACTCCCGGTGCTGCTTCCACTCAAGTGGAAGCAAGAACCTGAGAATTTGAGTGCTGCTCCCACTTGAGTGGGAGTGAGGGCCTGGGGCGTCGTGCCCTCGCCCACGCCCACCCGAGTTGAAACAAGAGGTTGAAGAGTCGCGACCGGCGCTGCTTCCACTCAAGTGGAAGCAAGAGGCAGGGGCGGCCCGGACCTGCCCGGGGTGCTGGTTCCACTCAAGTGGAACCAGGGAGCCCGCGGCACCGACCTGCCTCACTCCCACTCAAGTGGGAGCAGACCACCCTGGTTCCACTCGAGTGGAACCAGAATGCCTGCGGCACCGGAGCGCTTTGCTCCCACTCAAGTGGGAGCAGACTGCCTTGGTTCCACTTGAGTGGAACCAGGACGCCTGCGGCACCGACGCGCCCTGCTCCCACTCAAGTGGGAGCAGCGGGGCCCTACTTCCCCTTCGCCTGCTCCTTCGTCCACGAATCCTTCAACGTCACGGTACGGTTGAAGACGGGCTTGCCGGGCTGGGAGTCCTTCGGGTCCACGTAGAAGTAGCCCTGGCGCTCGAACTGGAAGCGCGACTCCGCGGGGGCGTCGGCCAGCATCGGCTCCACGCGCGCGTCGCGGAGGACCTGGAGGCTGCTCGGGTTGAGGAAGGTGGTGAACTCCTTCGACTCATCCGCGTCCGGGTTCTCCACGGAGAAGAGCCTGTCATACAGGCGCACCTCGGCGGTGGGCGCATTGCCCGGCACCCAGTGCAGCGTGCCCTTCACCTTGCGGCCATCCGGCGCGTTGCCACCCCGGGTCGCCGGGTCATACGAGCAGCGCAGCTCCACCACGTTGCCCGAGGCGTCCTTGATGACCTTCTCGCACTTGATGAAGTACGCCGAGCGCAGGCGCACCTCCTTGCCCGGCGCCAGCCGGAAGAAGCCCTTCGGCGGGTCCTCCGCGAAGTCGTCCGCCTCGATGTAGAGCTCGCGCATGAAGGGCACCTGGCGCGTCCCCATCTCCGGCTTCTGCGGATGGTTCTGCACCTCCAGCTGCTCCACCTGGCCTTCCGGGTAGTTCTCCAGCACCACCTTCAGCGGGCGGAGCACGCCCATGGCGCGCGGCGCCGTCTCGTTGAGGTCCTCGCGGATGCACAGCTCCAGCACGCCCATGTCGATGAGCTGCTGCGTCTTGCTCACGCCCACGCGCGTCGCGAAGTCGCGCAGCGACGCCGGGGTGAAGCCGCGCCGGCGCAGGCCGGAGATGGTCATCATGCGCGGGTCGTCCCAGCCGGACACCAGCCCCTCATTCACCAGCTTGAGCAGCTTGCGCTTGCTCATCACCGTGTAGTTGAGGTTGAGCCGGGAGAACTCGTACTGGTACGGCCGGTCGCCCTTGATGAGGTTGTCGACAATCCAGTCGTACAGCACGCGCCGGTTCTCGAACTCCAGCGTGCAGACGGAGTGGGTGATTCCCTCAATCGCGTCCGACAGGCAGTGCGCGAAGTCGTAGAGCGGGTAGATGGGCCACGCGTCGCCGGTGCGGTGGTGGTGCGCGTGGCGGATGCGGTAGATGGGCGGGTCCCTGAGCACCGGGTTGGGCGACGTCATGTCGATTTTCGCCCGGAGGGTGTGCTTGCCGTCGGGGAACTCGCCCATGCGCATCCGGTTGAAGAGGTCCAGGTTCTCTTCCACGGAGCGGCTGCGGTACGGGCTGTCGCGGCCCGGCGTGGTGAAGTCGCCGCGGTACTCGCGAATCTCGTCCGCCGTCAGGCTGCACACGTACGCCTTGCCCTGCTTGATGAGCTCCACGGCGAAGTCGTAGAGCTTCGGGAAGTAGTCGGACGCGAAGAACTTGCGGTCCTCCCACTCGAAGCCCAGCCACTTCACGTCCCGCTGGATGGACTCGACATAGTCGGTGTCCTCGGTGACGGGGTTGGTGTCGTCGAAGCGCAGGTTGCACTTGCCCCCGAACTGCTGCGCCAGCCCGAAGTTCAGGCAGATGGACTTGGCGTGGCCGATGTGGAGGTAGCCGTTGGGCTCGGGCGGGAAGCGGGTGTGCACGCGGCCCGCGTGCTTTCCCGTGCGCCGGTCTTCCTCGATGATCTCCTGGAGGAAGTTCAGGCCCTGCGTCTCGTTCGTCGTCGTCATGATGGAGGCGAATCCTGTTGAAGCCGCCCGGGGCGGGCAAGGGATTCCTTGCCTCAACCACCGTCCCGGGAGAGGCACCCGAGGAAGGGGCCTCGGGAAACAACACCTCTGGAGGGCCTTCTACATCCCCCCGCCCGGGAAGTGGGGGCCCGAGTGGCCGCCCCCCCTCAGAGCGTCGACAGCAGGGACTCCCAGGCCCCCAGGGCCCTGTCGGCGGACAGCTCGTCCGCGCGGCGCCGGGCCCGGGTGGACAAGTCCCTGCGCCAGGGCTCCTCGCGGACCACCCGCCCCAGCGCCTCCGCCAGGGCCTGGGGGTCCTCCATGGGCACCAGGACGCCATGCTTCCCGTGCTCCAGCACCTCCCCGGGGCCCGAGGGGCAGTCGGTGCTGACGACGGGGCAGCCCAGCGCGAGCGCCTCCAGCAGCACCATGGGCAGCCCCTCGAAGCGCGAGGACATGGCGAACACGGCCGCCCGCTGCATCAGCGCGTGGGGGTTGGGGGTGAACCCCGGCATGAAGACGGAGTCCTCCACGCCCAGCGACTTCACCAGCGCCTTCAGCTCGCCCTCGAGCGAGCCCTCACCCAGGATGAGCAGGTGGTGGTCGCTGCCGGCCGCGCGCATCAGGGCATGGCTCCGGATGAGCACGTCGAAGGCCTTCTGGTGCTCCAGCCGGCCCACGGCGATGACCACCGGCTTGCGGTAGATGGGCTCCGCCCAGTCGGGGAGCGGCTGCTCGCCGGCGGCGCGGACCTTGTCGCCGTCCACGAAGTTGGGGATGACCTGGAGCTTGTCCGGCTTGATTCGCACCAGCTCCTGGAAGGCCTTCGCCGAGTCGTGGCCGCACGCGACGATGCGGCGCATGCTCGGGTAGAGGAAGCGCAGGCCCCAGAGCTGGCGCCGGGGCTGCTCGCGGCGGAAGGCGCCCCAGTCGAAGTGGATCATCCCCACCACGGGCTTGCCGAGCAGCCGGCCGGCCAGGCAGGCGAGCAGCGCGGCCCGGCCCTCCTGCCCCGCGACGATGACGTCCGCCTCGCGCGCCTCCTGGATGAGCCGCCAGAGGAACCGCGGCAGCATCTTCCGGTTGTAGACGAAGGCATCCGTTCCCCAGACCACCTCGGTGTCCCGGGGGATGCGGTCCTGCTGGCTCTTGGGGTGCGGCCGGTGGTGGAAGAACATCTTGGTGGCGAAGCGCCGGGTATCCAGCCCCGCCAGCACATTGCACACCGAGCGTTCGATGCCTCCCGAGCCCAGAAACACCAGCGTGAACAGCACGCGCTTCCTGGCGGGGGGTTCGGTCGCTTCACGCTGTCGCGGCACGAGCATCAGCCCCACTCCCAGGAGGCAGCGGCACCGTAGCCCAGGCAATGGGGAGCGCCAAGACAACCCCTAGCGCCCGACCTCTCGTGAAGCAACCGACTTGGGGTGGAGTCACCTCCACGTGGGTCGGCTACGCTTCCCTGGTCCCCGTGATTCCCACCTCCTCCGTCAAAACGCGCTTCCGTCGCTTCCTTGCCATCCTTGTCGGGGCCCTGTTGCTCGTGGTGCTCGCGGCCGGTGGCTACCGGGTGGTCAGCGGCTACCGCATCGGCCAGGGCCTGCTGCACCCGCCCCAGGTGCGGGCGGAGCGCCCTGCGGCCACGGGCGAGCTGGCGGGCCTGGAGGACGTCGCCTTCACCACCGCGGACGGGCTGACGCTGCGCGGCTGGTACGTGCCGTCTCGCAACCGGGCCGCGGTGGTGCTGGTGCATGGCTTCGCGGGCAATCGCGCGCAGCTGCTCTTCGAGGCGCGCGCGCTGGCCGGCGCGGGCTTCGGCGTGCTGGTGTTCGACTCGCGAGCGCACGGCGAGAGCGACGGTGACCGCGTGACATGGGGCGACGGTGAGCGGCGCGACGTGACGGCGGCGCTGGACTTCGTCTCCGCGCGCCCGGACGTGGACCCGGCGAGGCTGGGGCTGTTCGGCTTCTCCATGGGGGGCACCACCGCGCTGCTGGTGGCCAGCGCGGACCCACGCGTGAAGGCGGTGGCGGCGGCGGGGGCCTATCCCGCGCTCGAGGCGGACGTGTACTCGGGCTATGGGCGCTGGGGAGCGCTGAGCGCGGAGCCCGTGCTGTGGACGCTGCGCCGCGCGGGCGTGGACGTGGACGCGGTGCGCCCCATCGACGGGATGTGCCGGCTGCAGGGGCGGCCGCTGCTGCTCATCAACGGCGACGTGGACCCGGACGCGCCGGCGAAGCTGCAGGCCAGCCTCTTCCGCTCGGCCTGCGAGCCCAAGGCGCTGTGGGTGGTTGAGGGCGCGGGGCATGGCGAGTACGCGAAGGTGGCACCCGAGGAGTATGCGCGCCGGCTGCGTGAGCACTTCAGCCAGGCGCTTCTCCGTGTGGACTGACCCGCCTGGACCCACTCGCCCTTCGAGGCCCGAGGGGCGCTCGCGCCGGACGCGGTAACGCTCAGGGCTCGCCGGACTCGGAAGGCGCGGGCACCCACCGGGGAGGAGCATCCAGCGCGGGGCGCTCCTCCAGCAGCTCATGCGGACGGAAGCCGCCCTTGTAGCGGAGCGACGCGCACGCGAGCACGCGGTAGCCCAGGTACACGTGGGGGATGCCGCGCGCCTTCGCCAGCTCCACCTGGAACACGACGTTGGCGGTGCCGAGCGACAGGTCCGCGTAGGCCGGGTCATAGAAGAAGTACACCGCGCTCCACGCCCGCGGCGTCTCGTCGCAGATGCCCACGCCCACCAGCCGGGGCCCGCCCTCGGCGGCGTCGTCGTACCAGGCCACCTCGCGCGCGGACGGGTGCGGAAAGGAGAACTGGAGCGAGTACTCGCGCACGGTGATGGGTGACGGCCCCCACTCGCGGGACACCTCCCGCTCCGCATGCCACGCCCGGTACAGCGCCAGCCGCGTCGCGTCCACGCGGGGCGTCCCCACCTCCACGCGCAGGTGCGCGCACGCGGCGCGGGCCCGGCGCTGGCTCCGGTTGGGGCGGAAGCCGTCCACGGGGAGGCGCAGCGACACGCACGCGTTGCAGTCGGCACAGGCGGGCCGGAAGTACACCGGCCCGAAGCGGCGCCACCCCCGCACCAGCAGGTGCTCGTACTCCTCCGCGGTGACGTCCTGCATCACCAGGTTCTCCAGGGACGCCTGCCGCTCCGGCAGATAGCTGCAGGGCCGGGGTTCCTCGATGTCGTGTGCCAGGAGCAGGGCCATGTGCACCTTCGTTCCTGTCCGCCGGCACGTTCCGCGTCAAGTCGGACATGGCTGCCCGGGTGCTGCGCGTCCGGGAGGCCTCGCGCGGCCCGGGGACCACGCCCAGGCCCCGCTGATCGGGGTATTGGACCGGAGGTCGGGC
Source organism: Pyxidicoccus xibeiensis (assembly GCF_024198175.1). NCBI lineage: Bacteria > Pseudomonadati > Myxococcota > Myxococcia > Myxococcales > Myxococcaceae > Pyxidicoccus > Pyxidicoccus xibeiensis. Next base: position 27,386 of record NZ_JAJVKV010000022.1, on the reverse strand, counting down.
TGGCACGCCAACTGCAAAACATCTCGGAGTAGCCCCTGGGGGGGCAGGAGGATGCAGATGGCCCGTGACAGCATGCAGCCCTGGCTGGACCGCATTTCCTACGGGGAACTCGAGACGTCGGGGGCCTCTCCCCGCTCTGTGGTGGGAGGGTGGGACTGGGATGGCGGCAGCGGCTCCACCGGCTCCCGCGCGTACGGGCGCTCAGAAAACCAGGACATCCAGGCCATACCCGCCATGAATGACAAAGCGGTCAGCAGCGACTCGGATGAAGTCGTGGATGACTTCGATTCCTGGATTGCCAGCTACTGACGCCACCGGAGTCCGCGTCCCGGGGTGACGGCACCGCGTCAGCCCCGGACGCGTGCAGAACCTGCGCGAAACCCCGCGCGCGGACGCAGGATTCGCAGAGGCCGGCAGCCGGCAGGCAGGCGCGCGGGCGCCGCCCCGGAGCATGCAGGCACGCGGGTTCCACGACAGGGAACGCGGCTTCTCAGCCCCGGGCGCCACCGCGTATAAGTCCGGCATGTCCGTGATTGATGTCTCGGTGGTGATGCCCACCCACAAGCGAGAGAAGGAAGTGCTGGAGGCCATCCGCTCGGTGCTCCAGCAGCAGGGGGTGAGCGTCGAGGTCCTCGTCCTGGATGACACGCCCGAGGGCACGGCACGCGCGGCGGTGGAGGGGCTGGGGGACGCGCGGGTGCGCTACCTGGTGAACGACCCGCCCTCGAAGGGCCGCCCGGCGGTGGTGCGCAACCACGGGGCCACACTGGCCCGGGGCCGCTACCTGCACTTCCTGGACGACGACGACATGCTGGCCGAGGGCGCGCTGCACGCCATGGTGAGCGCGCTGGACGCGCGGCCCGACGCGGGCGTCGCGGTGGGCTGGGTGGTGCCCTTCGGTGACGACGCGGACTGGCTGAAGGACAAGAGCGAGTACTTCCAGTGGGCGGCCAAGGTGGGCGCCACCACGCCCAACAGCGCGTGGACGGTGGCGCACATCCTCTTCCGCGGCACGCTGTATGTGAACTCCGCGTGCATGGTGCGCCGCGAGCACTTCGCGCCGCTGGGCGGCTTCGACGCCACCATCCCCGTCTACGAGGACGTGGACTTCTACCTGCGCGCCATCCGCGCGTACGGCCACGTGTACGTGGACCGCCCCATCCTCCACTACCGCACGGGCCGGCCCTCGCTGATGCACAACCTGGGCAAGGACGGCACGCTGGTGATGCAGTCCAACGAGATGATTCACGGCAAGTACCGGAAGACGAACGGCATGCTGGAGTACCGCGCCCTGCAGCTGCTGATGCGCGCGCTCCCGTTCGACGTCGCCAAGAAGCTGCCGCTGCGGCTGCCGAAGCAGGGGCGCGCGTCGTGAGCCTCAAGAGCCGCCTCGTCGGCACCGCCAAGCGGCAGGTGAAGGAGACGCTGCGCCCGGTGCTCCAGAAGGCCATGGCGCCCGCCCGCACCTCCGTGCCCGCGTCGCACTGGAGGCTGGAGGAGAAGCCCGGCCAGGGCCTGTGCCTGGAGGGCGTGCCCCTCAAGGAGCTGGTGGCGCGGTGGGGCTCGCCACTGCACGTGGTGCACCTGGCGGCGCTGCGCCGCAACGCGGAGGCCTTCCTCGCGGTGCCGCCGGGCCGGACGGGCGGCTGCGAGGTGTACTACTCGTACAAGACGAACCCGGTGCCCGGCGTGCTGTCCTTCCTGCACGGCCTGGGCGTGGGCGCGGAGGTCATCTCCGCCTATGAGCTGTGGCTGGCGCTGAAGCTGGGCGTGGCCCCCGAGCGCATCGTCTACAACGGCCCGGTGAAGTCGGAAGCCTCCGTGCGCGAGTCCATCTCCCGCGGAATCCAGCTGCTGGCCGCCAACCACGCGGAGGAGCTGGCCGTCTTCGCGCGCCTGGCCGCGGAGCTGGACCGCCGCCCGCGCGTGGCCGTGCGGGTGACGGCGAACAGCGGCTGGACGGCGCAGTTCGGCACCCCCATCGCCGGGGGCGCGGCCCTGCGGGCCTACCAGCAGGCGCGCGCGTCCAAGCACCTGGACGTGGTGGGCCTGCACGCGCACCGCGGTGAAACCATCCGCACCGAGGGAGACTTCACCGGCTTCGTGGAGTCGGTGCTCGCCTTCACGGACACGCTGCACCAGGAGCTGGGGCTGGATTTGGAGGTCCTCGACCTGGGCGGCAGCCTGTGCACGCCGACGGTGGAGCACATCGCCGAGCGTGACTGGCGGCTCAACCTCACCTTCTTCCGGGACGTGCCGGCGCCGGACCCGGCGGCCTCGCTGTCCATTGAGCGCTACGTGGCGCTCGCGGTGGAGATGGTGGAGTCGCACTACGCGCGCCGGGGCCGCCAGCGCCCGCGCATCTTCCTGGAGCCGGGCCGCGCCATGACGGGCGACACGCAGCTCTTGCTGGGCCGCGTGCACGCGCTCAAGGCGGGGGAAGACAGGACGTGGGCGGTGCTGGACGCCGGCATCAACCATGCCGAGTGCGTGCGCAACGAGTACCACCAGCTCTTCCACGTGGACCGGCCGGACGCGCCGGCCTCGCGCGTGTACACGGTGGTGGGCCCCATCTGCACGCCGGGCGACACGCTCTACAACGCGAAGCGGCTGCCGGACCTCGCCGTCGGCGACACGCTGGCCATCATGGACGCGGGCGCGTACTTCGTGCCCTTCGCCACGTCCTTCTCCTATCCGCAGCCGGCCATCATCGCGCTGGACGGCGGGAAGGAGCAGCTGCTGCGCCGCGCGGAGACGTTCGACGACCTGGTGACGTTCGACGCGCCGACGGCGGGCGGTGCGGCGAATCCGAAGCCCGAGGCCGCCTGAGCGGCCTCGGGAAGCCCGGGCCGCCCGGCCGCGGCCCTCAGCGGTTGAGCACCATGGAGCGCACGAAGGCGCGCGGGTGGCGGGCGGAGAAGTAGAGAATCTGCGCCAGCTCCACGGCGGTGGGCACCAGGTCATCCGAGTCGATGAGCGGGTCCACCGAGCTTTGCCGGTGCGACTCCAGCCAGCGCCGCCACTGGCGCGCCTCGTCCACCGGGAGCGCGCCCGACAGCCGCTGGAGGTTGAGCAGCATCTCCAGGGCGATGCGGTTGCAGAACACCTCGCCGCGGCCCTGCCACTCACGCGCCGCCTTCACCTCGCGCAAGAGCGCGTCCCTGTCTCCCAGCGCCGCGTGGTACGCCAGCAGCGGCAGGGGCAGGCCCCGGGCGATGTCGAAGCCCATCTGCCCGTAGTAGCGGGGGTTGAAGTCGATGAGGAGGAAGTCGTCCTTCGTCTGGATGAACTCCACCTCGAAGACGCCGTGGTAGCCCAGCCGCTGGCACAGCCGCCGCAGGCCCTGGGCCAAATCGTCACGCACGGGGGCGGACTCGAAGCACACGCCCACGCCCAGGCGCCTGGGGCGCTGCAGCACCTTCATGGCGCCGCGCACCTCGAACAGCTCGCCCGTCTCGTCCACGAAGCCGGACAGGCTGTAGATGCCCTGGGCCGCCTCCGGGTGGAACTCCTGCACCATGGGGCGCGTCACCGCCGGGTCGAAGCGCACCAGCATGCTCGCGTAGCCGTCGCGCGAGAAGGCGCGGTACTCCTCGGCCAGCTGGGACGGCTCGGCCACCGGGTGGCCCTTGCGGTGGGTGGAGTAGAGAATCTGCGTGGTGGGCTTGATGAGGACGGGGAAGCGCGCCTCGCGCGACACCCGGTCCAGGTCCGCCTCGGACTCGGGGAACCAGGTGCGCGGCAGCCGCAGCCCCACCTCCTGGCCCACCTCGAAGAGCTTGCGCTTGTTGAGCAGCCCGTAGACGGCGTCCACCCCCGGGTCATAGAGGTGGAAGGACTCCGCCAGCGCGTCGCGGTGGACGGAGACGAGCCACGCCAGCTCGTCGCTCGTCGGGTAGAGCACGTGCTGCATCGGCTCGCGCCGGCCGAAGTCGAGCAGCCACTCGACGAACTCCTCGGCCCGGGACTCGGGTGGACACTGGACGCGGCGGCCCACGAAGCGGGACCAGCTCGCGGGGCCGATGCGGGTGGGGTCCGCCACCGTGACGTCGATGCCGTTGCGCCCGAAGCAGCGCGCGGCCGCGAGCGTGCCGTAGAAGCCCGCCGAGAAGAGCAGCACGGACGGCCGACCCTCCACGCGCGCCCGGGGTGCCTGCTCCACCATGGCTTCCTCTTCCTCCTCTGCTGCGTGGGCGTCCGCGACGCCGTCGGATGAATGCGGCGCAGGATAGCCGCCCGCCCCCCACTTTTCGCCTCCCGTCTTCACCTCGACTTCTCGGAGCGTGGGAAGCACGGGAGCGCGGCACACCCACCGCCCGCCTGCCTGTCAGGTGTACCGGGCCACCCCTTCTCAGACGCTGACGCCCCCCGGGGGACGCCACAGGAGGAAGCCCTGGTCCCAGAGCCAGGGGTCGTCCTCGAGGCCCTCCGTCCGGGTCGCCAGGCGCAGAGCGGCCTCGCGGAAGGCGTCGGGCGGTGCGTCATGGCCCCTGGCGCGGGCCTCCCGCCAGGCCTCGACCCACTCGGAGAAGAAGGCCTGGATGGGCTCTCCGGGGCGGACGCGGCGGCGCAAATCCCGGGGCAGCCAGTCGCGGAAGAGCAGCGGCGCGAAGCCCTGGGTGAAGTCGGTGTGGAAGAGCAGCGCCTCGCGCACGGGTGGCGCGTCCACCGGCCCGGGCCCCCGACGCAGCAGGTGCGCGGTGAGGACGGAACCCGTCGGGTCCGCGCTGCCCTCCACCAGCAGGCCGCCCGGCAGCAGGTAGCGGGCCAGCGTCTGGTGGACCTCGGGCACGCGCTCGGGCGGGCCCTGGCGCAGCAGGTTCATGGCGCGCACCACGCGTGCGGGTTCGTCCGCCCCCAGCGGCAGCTCGAAGCCGCCCTGGCGGAAGTGCGTGTGGGCATCGGCATGGGCCCCGGCGGCGCGGGCGCGCTCGGCGTCCAGCTCCACGCCGATGACGGGGAGGCCCGGGTGGAGGGCCCGGAAGGCCTCGGCGCTCTCCAGCGTCGTCCAGGGGTGCTCGCCGAAGCCCACGTCGACGAAGGCGGCGCGGGCCCACGGGCCGTCCTGGCGGGTGAGCAGCTCGCGCTCGCGGTGGCACAGGTACGCGTCGAGTGCGCGCAGCCGGCCGCGCGAGGTCCGCCCCCGCGTCTTCGTGTCCAGCGACGACATGGCCGGGTGCTCATCGGCGAGTGGCGTCCAGTCGTCAAGCATCGGCGGGTGGCGGCAGCCCCGGATTCCCTCCAGTGGACACGGGCCGGTAGGCTGCGGGCACCGTGGACTCCTCCCCCGCCGCCCCCACCTGTCTCCGCTGTCATGCCCCGCGCGCCCCGGCTCCGGAGTGCCCCCGGTGCGGCATCATCTACGCCAAGGCAGAGGCCCGGGCCGCCCGGCAGGCGATGCAGGCACTGGCACCGGCACCGGCACCGGCCGAGGCGGCGGTCGTGGAGCCGGAGACGCAGCCCCTCATCGACCCCGCGTGGCTGGCGCCTCCGCCGGAGCTGCGCTCGGACGTGCTGCCCGAGCGGACGCCGGACGTGAATGGAGACGCCGAGGAGGCGCTCTTCGAGCTGAAGCTGCGCACGTGGGTGCTGCCCGCGTCGCTGCTGGTGGCCTACCTGAGCGTGTCGAGCGCCTTCGGGTTCGTGGTGCGGCTGTTCACCATGCCGCTCCACGAGCTGGGCCATGCCCTCACCGCGTGGTTCTGTGGTTTCAGCGCGGTCCCCACGCTGTGGAAGACGCTGGTCTTCGAGCGCTCGTACGGGCTCGCCGCGCTGGCGGCCGCGGGGCTGGGCGCGCTGGCGTGGCAGGGGTGGAAGCGCAAGCGCCTGGGGTGGGTGGCAGCGGGCGGAGGGCTGCTGTTCCTCCAGCTCATCGGGACCCTGCTCCTGTCCCATCGCACGGGGCAGATGCTCATCTCCTTCGGCGGCGACGCGGGGATGATGGTGCTGGGCACCGGGCTGATGACGACCTTCTATTCGCGCCCGGGCAGCTACATGCACGAGCACGGCCTGCGCTGGGGCTTCGTCGTCATCGGCGCCATGAGCTTCATGGACGGCTTCAACACGTGGTGGAAGGCGAAGCGGGACATGGCGGACATCCCCTTCGGCCAGAACGAGGGCGTGGGGCTGAGCGACGCGAGCACGCTGGTGGACCGCTACGGCTGGGACGAGCGGGACCTCATCCGCCGCTACCTGGTGCTGGGCACGCTGTGCCTCATCTTCCTCGCCGTCCTCTACACCGCGCAGCTGCTGCGCGGCCGGGCCCGCCTGCTCGAGAAGGCGTGAGCCGCGCTCCGGGCCTCATCAGCCCACCGAGCCGAACGGCCACACGAAGCCGGGGGAGCGCACCACCTCCGGCTTCTTCCGTCCCAGCCACCGCAGGGCCTCACCGGGCCGCAGCAGCAGCGCCTGGGGCCCGTGCCCCACGTCCTTCCGCACCTCGGCCAGCCGCTCCGGGTACGGGTCCGCGTCGGGGTTCTCGTCCAGCTGGCTCGCGCCGCTGACGGGCTGGCCCGGGTAGCCGGCGTACCGGGGCCCCATGCCCTCGCGCCAGTACCAGGGCGCCCCGCCATCCGCGCACGGCACCACGTAGCGCGCGCCCAGCAGCTCGCCGTAGCGCAGCGCCTCCTCCGGCCCGGCCATGAGCTGCTGCGGCTTCGTCAGCGCGGCGCGCGGCACGTTGACGAGGAAGGCGTCGAGCGTGGTGAAGCCGAAGAAGATGGGCGCCAGCCGGAAGCCGCGCACGCCGCAGAAGAGCACGTCCACCGGGCCCTCCTCCCGCAGCGCCCGCCGGCACACCGCGTCCATGTCCCCGCGCACGTCATGCCCCGAGTCCGCGAAGAAGGCCGAGGAGAACCCCGGCGCGCGCACCAGCCACGCGTTGCCCTCGTTGAAGAGGTCCGGGTACGGGCCCTTCTCGTCGGTGGGCTGCTCGCCATGGAAGGGCAGCGCGCGCACGGTGACGTCGCCCACCTGCCGGGACTCGCCCCAGCGCAGCGGCTCCACGCGCGTGAAGCCGAGCTGCGAAAGCCGCAGCGCGCAGTCGGTGGAGAACAGGCTCTCACGCGCCACCGCCGGCACGAAGATGCGCGTGTCGCGCGGCAGCGGCAGCAGCGAGCCCAGGTGGAAGTGGTCCCCGTGCGAGTGGGTAATCACCACCGCGTCCACCCGTCCCACGTCGCGAGGCTGCATGGGCTGGTAGACCGGAGCGTCCGCCACGCCCGCCGGCCGGAAGTACGGGTCCACCAGGACGCGCGCCTCGCGCCCTGCCACCAGCACGGTGTTGTGGCCCACGAAGAGCGCCCCCGGCGAGGGCACCTCCACCGGCCCGTCATGCCGCACGAGCCAGCCCGCCTGCCCCAGGTCCGCCAGCAGCCCCGCCACCACGGGCCCGGCGGACAGCGCGCGCAGCTCCGAGCGGGTGGCGCCCCGGGCGAGCGTGGCGAAGAGGTCCGCCACCGCCGGCCACTCGGACGCGCGCACGGGCACGTCCAGGCCCAGCTCCTCCTGGCGCAGGTGCAGCACGCGCGGGCGGTGGCGCGTGGCGTCGGGGAAGAGCACGTCACGGCGCAGCACCCGCCGGCCGAGCCGGCGCCGGCCGTCCTCGCACAGCGCGGCGTAGCGAGGCGTCTCCTCCAGCCAGCGCACCAGGGCGTCCGCCTCGCGCAGCGTGCCCTCGCGGCCCAGCGAGGCGATGTGCCGCTTGAGGGGCAGGTGGGCGCGGCGCACGGGGCGCGCGGTGGGGCCCTGGATGCTGCAGCCCAGGTCCTCGTGGTGGTCGGCTTCGGTCCGGGCCGAGGCGAGCACGGCCAGGCTGACGCCGCGGTGCAGGGTGAGTCGCATGGGCGGCGGATGTTAATGCCGCGCCGCGTGACAGGGGGCAGGCAGACGGAAGAATCGCGCGGGCGCTTCCCGGGCCCTACCCGACGGCGTGGGTTGTGACAGCCAGGGGGAAGGCCGGTACCCTTCGGCGCGCATGGCACACCCCGCCCCTTCCCTGCCCCCGTCCCCCACGCCCACTCCGGGGGCTTCCGCCTCCGAGCTCGTCCAGCCGCGCTTCGGCTGGCTGCCTCCGGTGGGAACGTGGAAGTACCACCTGCTGCTGAGCGCGGTGGCGCTCTTCGTCCTCGGCCCGCTGGGCGGCATCTCCGCTTCGTACATGAACTTCAGCGTCGGCTTCTTCGTGGGTGGGCAGGTGCTGGCGGGCATCCTCGGCAGCGCCGTCACCTACGGCTACGGGGCGGAGGGCAAGCACGGCGCCAACTACATGCAGACGATGGCGGCCTCGGTGGCGTCGCTGTGCGCCATGTCCGTGCTCATCCAGGCCATGGTGTGGCTGGGCATGGAGATGCCGCCCGCGTGGCACCTGATGCTCTTCGTGGGCTGCGTGGGCATGTTCGCGGTGGGCGTGGGCATGCTCTACACGCCCCTGCTGGTGGACAAGCTGCAGCTGGACTACCCGTCGGGCCTGGCGGTCGCCAACATCCTGCGCGCCCTCACGGACAAGCGCCTCCTCAAGGTCTCCATCTCCAAGCTCGGCGGCGGCACGCTGCTGGGCGCGGTGGTGGCCTGGACGACGGAGAAGGTGCAGTGGGTGGCGCAGCTCGGCACCAGCGCCGCCACGCTGGGCGCGGGCATGATTGTGGGCAGCCGCATCACCGTGCCCGCGGTGGTGATGGCCGTCTTCGGCGCGGCGCTGACGCCGTACTTGCGTGAGATTGGCTGGATGGGGCCCAACGACCCGTTCCGCAAGATTGGCTTCCTGCTGGGTCTGGCGATGATTTGCGGCGCGGCGGCGGTGGACCTCTCGCTGCTGGCAGTGCAGGCCGCGAAGCGCATCAGCGCGCGGTCCACGGTGCAGGCCGGCGCCGAGGAGGAGGCCTGGAAGAAGGTCAACATGACCCGGCTGGTAGCCTGGGTGGTGGTGTGGGGCGCGGCGACGGTGCTGGTGGGGACGCTGGTGCTGGGTCAGCCGCTGGGCTGGCTCGTGTTCGGCCTCGCGCTGGCGCTGCTGTTCGTGCTCATCAACGGCATCTCCTACGGAATCACCGACCAGAACCCCATCTCCAGCGCGTTCGTCATCTCGGTGATGTTGATGTCGCTGATGGGGCTGACCAACCCGCTGGTGGGGCTGATGGCGGCCACCATCCTGCTCATCTCCACGTCGGTGGGCTGTGACATGCAGCAGGACCGCTCCACCGGCTGGCGGCTGGGGACCAACCGCGTCATCCAGTTCCGCTACCAGGTGCTGGGCGTCGTCATGGGCGCGCTGCTGTGCGTGGGGCTCGCGCGCGTCTTCATGGCCGCGTACCCGGCGCTGACCATCAACCAGCTCGACAACCCCAAGGCCGAGGTGGGCCAGTGGGGCTCCGCCATGACGTTCAAGCTGGTGGGCGCCATCCGCGGGCTGGGCTCGCTGTCGGACTCCACGGTGAAGCTGCTGCTCATCGGCCTGGCCGTCGGCTTCGTCATCCAGGCGCTGCGCAAGGTGGTGAAGGCGAACGAGGGCTACCAGAACTACGTGAAGAGCTCGCGCACGGGTTTCGCGGTGGGCTGGGCGATGGACTCGCTGGTGCTGGCCAGCCCCTACGCCTCGTCCTTCGGCGGCTTCGTGGCCTTCCCGGTGGCGCTGTGGTTCGGCGCGGGCGGCGTGGTGGCGTCGCTGTTCAACACGGCGGCGCAGCGCGGCCAGAAGTCGCACAGCGCGGGCAGTCCGGGTGAGGGTGAGGCCCTGCCCGAGGACATGAGCAGCATGTCTCTCGTTGGCGGCGGCCTCATCGCCGGTGAGTCCCTCTTCTTCCTCATCGCCGGGATGATTGGCCTGGTGTCGCTGCTGGCGTGAGGGCAGACCGCACGGGGACAGCTCGGAGAGACGGGAGAGACTGGGGTACATTGAGCAGTCTCACTCCCTTGTCCGAGGTGTCCCATGAAGCGCTCTCTCGTCGTGATGGCGGCGTTCGTCGGTCTCTCCCTCTTTGGATGCGGGGGTGAACCCCTCAGCGCCGAGCCGGTTTCCGAAGCGGGGGAGCCCGCGACGGTCTCCCAGTTCGGGACCTGTACGGCGGCCTGTGCTGGAGGACAGTCGGTGTCCTGCACGGGCGCCACCTGCTCCTCGACTGACTACCAGGGCGTGACGTGCGACGGCGCCTTCACCGCCTGTCCCTCGACCACCTCGTGCAGCGGTCTTCCGCTGTGCAGCAGCCTCGAGAACCGTACCTGCCTCAACCTGGGTGCGACGCAGTCCTGCTGCAGACGGAACCGCACCGACATCCTCGTCTGCTCCCCCACGGGAGGCTCGGGTACGGAGGGCAAGTGGCTCTATTACTGAGGAGCCGGCGCGCGCGAGCGCGTCAACTCCGGGAGCCGTCGCGAAGTGCCCGCGCGACGTCACAGGCACGGCGGACCTGACAGCCGCCGCGCCCCGCCTTCTCCGTGCACATGGAAGCAACCCTGCCCGGAAGGTCGACTTGACTTTCCGTGCACAGGCTTGCACCTTGTTCACCGTGAGCTTCGTCATCAACACCACCACGCACACCACCACGACTCGCTTCGGCGGGCGTGGAGCGGTGCGCGTCGCGTGGTGAGCTGACGAACGCACGGTTCCCTGCCCCGCCTTCACCGGCCGGGGCAACCGTGCGCTCGCTCAGCGCTCCGTCCGGAATGGCTTTTCACCTCTTCCGAACACGGAGACGAAGCAATGCTCGACGAACATGACCACCGCGCGCTGGGCCAGCGTCTGGACCTCTTCCACCTGCAGGAGGAGGCGCCCGGCATGGTGTTCTGGCACCCCCGCGGCTTCAGGCTGTACCAGCTGCTGGAGGAGCAGGTCCGCCAGCGGATGCGGCGCGAGGGCTACCTCGAAGTCCGTACGCCCCAAATCTACGCGCAGCCCCTCTGGGAGCGCAGCGGCCACTGGGAGAACTTCCGGGAGAACATGTTCCTGGTGGACGACGGCGGCCGGCAGCTCGCGGTGAAGCCGGTGAGCTGCCCGGGCCACATCGAGCTCGTGCAGCGGATGGCGCCCAGCTACCGGGACCTGCCCCTGCGGCTGTGCGAGTTCGGCCTGGTGCACCGCAGCGAGCCGGGCGGCGCGTTGCACGGCCTGTTCCGGCTGCGCCAGTTCACGCAGGACGACGGCCACATCTTCTGTGCCGAGGAGCAGGTGCAGGAAGAGGTGGTCCGCTTCGCGCAGTCGCTGCGCGAGTTCTACGCGAGCTTCGGCTTCGACGCGGTGCAGGTGGCCTTCTCCAGCCGTCCGCCAGTCCGCGCGGGCGCCGACGACGTCTGGGACAAGGCCGAGTCCTGGCTGCTGTCCGCGGCGAAGGAGGCGGGACTCGACTGCCTGATGCAGCCGGGCCAGGGCGCGTTCTACGGGCCGAAGCTGGAGTTCGTGCTCAAAGACAGGCTGGGCCGCGAGTGGCAGTGCGGGACGATTCAGCTCGACCTGGTGCTGCCGGAGCGCTTCGACCTGCGCTACGTGGACGCCTCGGGTGCGAAGGTGCGTCCGGTGATGCTTCACCGCGCGCTGCTGGGCAGCCTGGAGCGCTTCATCGGCGTGCTGCTGGAGCACCACGGCGGCGCGCTGCCGGCGTGGCTGGCACCGGAGCAGGTGGTGGTGGCGTCGGTGGGTGAGGCGGCCCAGGAGTACGCGCAGCGCTTCGCGGCGAAGCTGCGCGAGGCGGGCTGTCGGGCGAGCGCGGACGTGCGGAGCGAGTCGCTGTCCCGGAGGATTGTCGACGCGCACGGCGCCGGAGTGCCGTGGCTGGTGGTGGTGGGAGCCCGCGAGGTGGAGGCCGGCGCCGTCCGGCTGCGCCAGCGGGACGGCGCCCAGCGCGACCTGCCGTGGGACGAGGCGGTGGCGGAGCTGGTCGCCGCGTGCCGCCGGGCCTCGGACGCCTGAGTCGGGGCTGAGACGGCCCGCTCCCTGTCACGAGGAGCGGGCCGTCGGCCTTCAGGGCAGCGCGCAGAGGCCAGGGCGCGACGTCATCCGCGGACGGGAAGTCCCATCGGCCCGTGCAGCAGAAGCATCCAGGACTGGAGGCCCCCGCCCGCACGGAGGGCAGGCGGGCAGGAGTGAGGGTGGGTGCTAACCCTGTCCCGGGGTGGCGTGGAGCACGGTCTCCGGAACGGTGGCCAGGTCATCCCAGCTGAGGATGCCCACGGGTCGCCGCTCCGAGTCGACGACGACGAGGCGGCGCACCATCTGGTCCTCCATCAGCTTCTCGGCGGCATCGAGCGTGGCATCCGGCTCGCAGGTGACGACGTTGGGAGTCATGGCCTCGCGGACGAGGGTGGAGTTGGGGTCCTGGCCCATGGCGGTGCAGCGCACGGTGATGTCCCGGTCGGTGAGCATGCCCACGAGCTTCCCGCCGTCCATGACAGGGAGTGACCCGATGTTGCAGGTACGCATCCTCAGAGCCGCGGTGCGTACGGCCTCGCCGGCCTCGATGGTCTCCAGGTTCTTGGTCATCAGCTCGCCAATGCGCATCTGTCCCTCCTCGGGTGGATGTCTCGTCACCTTACGTGGGAGTGATGCGCGTCAGGGGTTTTAAGAAGCCCCAGGCTGCAAGGAGAGCCGGACAGTGGACAGGGGGGTGCACTTCCGGCTGCCCTCCAGGCGCGACGTCCGGGCAGGATGCGCATCTGAGAGACACTCGGCCCTTCGAGGGCCTGAAAGGAGCATGAAGCCATGGTGGACAAGCTCACCCTCAGCGACGACGAGTGGCGCAAGCGCCTGAGCCCCGAGGAGTACGACGTGCTGCGCAAGCACGGCACGGAGCGTCCGGGCACGGGCTGTTTCCTGGGGACGAAGACGCCGGGCACGTACGTGTGTGCGGGCTGCGGCAACCCGCTGTTCAAGGCGGGGACGAAGTTCGAGTCGGGCACGGGGTGGCCGTCCTTCACGCAGCCGCTGACGGCGGACTCCCTGACGGAAATCCAGGACCGCTCGTACGGCATGGTGCGTACGGAGGTGCGCTGCGCGCGCTGTGACGGGCACCTGGGCCACGTCTTCCCGGACGGCCCGCCGCCCACGGGGCTGCGCTACTGCATGAACTCGGTGGCGATGAAGCACGTGCCGGAGGGGCAGCCCCTGGAGCTGGTGAAGGCGTAGCCACGACCTCCGGAGGGTGGGCGGGCCTCACGTGAGGGGCCGCCCCCGCCCTACCCCAGCCACGCCCGCGCATTCCGGAAGATGCGCATCCACGGCCCGTCATCGCCCCACTCGCGAGGCCGCCACGAGTGCTGCACGGAGCGGTGCACGCGCTCCGGGTGCGGCATCGAAATCGTGAAGCGCCCGTCCCGGGACGTCACACCGGCAATGCCAAACGGCGAGCCATTCGGATTCGCGGGGTACTTCTCCGCCACGCGCCCATGGTTGTCCACGAACCGCGTGGTGACGAACCCCAACCCGTTGACGCGAGCCGCCTCCTCCGAGCTGACGAACTCCGCCCGCCCCTCGCCGTGCGACGCGACGATGAGCATCCGGCTGCCGGCCATGCCCCGGTAGAACAGGGACGGCGTCTCCGCCACCTCCACCGTGACGAGCCGCGCCTCGAACTGCTCGGAGGCATTGCGGACGAAGCGAGGGAAGTGCTCGGCCCCCGGAATCAGGTCCTTCAGCTGCGCCATCATCTGGCAGCCGTTGCACGCCCCCAGGCCGAAGCTGTCCGGCCGCGCGAAGAACGCGGCGAACTCATCCCGGGCCCGCGGGTTGAACAGGATGGACTTCGCCCACCCACCACCGGCCCCCAGCACGTCGCCGTACGAGAAGCCGCCGCACGCCAGCACGCCCTGGAAGTCCTTCAGCGACACGCGCCCGGCGAGCAGGTCGCTCATGTGCACGTCCACCGCGCTGAAGCCCGCGCGGGTGAAGGCCGCCGCCATCTCCTGCTGGCTGTTGACGCCCTGCTCGCGCAGCACGGCCACGCGAGGCTTCGCGCCCTTGCCGATGAACGGCGCGGCCACGTCCCGGGTCGGGTCGAACGTGAGCACCGGAGACAGCCCCGGGTCCGCCGCGTCGCACCTGGCGGCGTACTCCTGCTCGGCGCACACGGGGTTGTCTCGCAGCAGCTGCATCTCGTAGCTGACGCGGGACCAGGTGCGGCGCAGGGCCATGGTGTCCTCGGCCAGCAGGACGCCACCGGCGTGCCGCACGCGGACCTGGAGCACGGCCTGGGGCCGGCCCAGCTCATGGCAGTGCGTCGCCAGGCCGTGCTGTCCCAGCACCTCGCGCACGCGTGCCACGTCGGCGGCGCGCACCTGCACCACCGCGCCCAGCTCCTCGTTGAACAGGGCCGCCACGGCGTCGGAGCCCAGCGCGGACACGTCCACGTCCAGGCCGCAGTGGCCCGCGAAGGCCATCTCGCACAGCGTGGCCCACAGGCCGCCGTCGGAGCGGTCGTGGTAGGCCAGCAGCCGCCCTTCCACGTTGAGGGCCTGCACCGCCGCGAAGAAGCCGCGCAGCAGCGCGGGGTCCTCCACGTCGGGGCACTCGGGGCCCACCTGCCCGTGGACATGCGCCGCCACGGAGCCGCCCAGCCGCTGCTTCCCGCGCGCCAGGTCGATGAACAGGAGCCGCGAGTCCTCCGCCACGTCCACCAGTTGCGGCGTCAGCGACTGGCGCACATCCAGCACGGGCGCGAAGGCGGAGATGATGAGCGACACCGGAGCCGTCACGGCCTTGCGCGCCCCGCGCTCCTCCCAGACGGTGCGCATGGACATGGAGTCCTTGCCCACGGGGATGGTGAGACCCAGGGCCGGGCACAGCTCCATGCCCACGGCCTGCACGGCGGCGAAGAGGTTGGCGTCCTCACCGGGGCTGCCGGCGGCGGCCATCCAGTTGGCGGACAGCTTCACGTCGGACAGCTTGCCGATGCGGGCGGCGGCGATGTTGGTGACGGCCTCGCCCACGGCCATGCGCGCGGAGGCGGCGGCGTCGACGATGGCCAGCGGCGTGCGCTCGCCCATGGCCATGGCCTCGCCGGTGTCGCTCGTCACGGTGGACAGCGTCACCGCGCAGTCGGCCACGGGGACCTGCCACGGGCCCACCATCTGGTCGCGGCTGACGAGCCCGCCCACGGTGCGGTCGCCGATGGTGATGAGGAAGGACTTGTCCGCCACCGTCGGGTGGCCCAGCACGCGCTCGGCCAGGTCCTTCAGCGGGACGTCCAGCTTCAGCGGCGGCAGCGCCAGCGGGCGGGACTTCACGTCGCGGTGCATGCGCGGCGGCTTGCCGAACAGCACGTCCATCGGCAGGTCGATGGGCGCGTTGCCGAACTGCGAGTCCCCCAGCGTCAGCACCTGCTCGGAGGTGGCGTCACCCAGCACGGCGAAGGGGGCGCGCTCGCGCTCGCACAGGGCGGAGAAGCGGGCCAGGTCCTCGGGAGCCACGCCCAGGACGTAGCGCTCCTGCGCCTCGTTGCACCAGATTTCCACCGGCGCCATGCCGGGCTCCGCGTTGGGCACCGCGCGCAGCTCCAGGCGGCCTCCCAGCTCGTTGTCGTGCGCCAGCTCGGGCACGGCGTTGGAGAGGCCGCCCGCGCCCACGTCGTGGATGGAGCGGATGGGGTTGGCGTCGCCCATGGCCCAGCAGCGGTCGATGACCTCCTGGCAGCGCCGCTCCATCTCCGCGTTGTCGCGCTGCACGGAGGCGAAGTCGAGGTCGGCCGCGCTCGCGCCCTGCGCCATGGAGGACGCGGCGCCGCCGCCCAGGCCGATGAGCATGGCGGGCCCGCCCAGGACGATGAGCTTGTCGCCCGCCTGGAGGCGGCCCTTCTGCACGTGCGGCGCGCGGATGTTGCCCAGGCCGCCGGCAATCATGATGGGCTTGTGGTAGCCGCGGACCTCCACGCCCTCCGGCGTGGGCACCTGCGCCTCGAAGCTGCGGAAGTAGCCGGCGAGGTTGGGGCGGCCGAACTCGTTGTTGAAGGCGGCGCCGCCCAGCGGGCCATCAATCATGATGTCGAGCGCGGAGACGATGCGGTCCGGCTTGCCGTAGGGCTGCTCCCACGGGCGCTCGAAGCCGGGGATGCGCAGGTGGCTGACGGTGAAGCCGGTGAGGCCCGCCTTGGGCTTGGCGCCGCGGCCGGTGGCACCCTCGTCGCGAATCTCTCCGCCCGCGCCGGTGGCGGCGCCCGGGTACGGCGAAATCGCCGTCGGGTGGTTGTGCGTCTCGACCTTGATCATGATGTGCGCGGGCTCACGCACGGCGCCCCACTCGCCCGTGGTCGGGTCGGGGAAGAAGCGGTCCACCTCGAAGCCCTCGATGACGGCGGCGTTGTCCTTGTAGGCGGACAGCACGCCTTCCTTGTTCAGGGCGTAGGTGTTCTTGATGGCCTGGAAGAGCGAGCGCTCCTGGGGCTTCCCGTCGATGGCCCAGGTCGCGTTGAAGATTTTGTGCCGGCAGTGCTCGCTGTTGGCCTGCGCGAACATCATCAGCTCGACGTCGGACGGGTTGCGCTTCAGCTCGGTGAAGCGGGCCACCAGGTAGTCGATTTCGTCGTCGGCCAGGGCGAGGCCCAGGTCGCGGTTGGCGCTGGCCAGGGCAGCGCGGCCTCCACCGAGCACGTCCACGGTGGTGAGGGGCCGGGGCGTGTGCGCCTCGAAGAGGACGGCGGCGTCCTCCAGGCGCGGCAGCACGGCCTGCGTCATCCGGTCATGGAGCACCGGCGCGAGCCGCGCCAGCTCGGCGGGCTCCAGCGCGCGGCCGCCGGGGCCGGCGACGAAGAACGCGGTGCCGCGCTCCATGCGGCGCACCTTCGCGCCCAGGCCGCAGTTGTGGGCGATGTCGGTGGCCTTGGAGGACCAGGGAGAAATCGTGCCCGGGCGGGGGACGACCAGCAACAGGCTGCCTGCCCGCTCTCCGGCCGCGACGCGGGGGCCGTACTCGAGGAGGCGGCCGAGCATGGCCTGCTCCTCCTCGGGGAGGAAGGCCGGGACGTCGATGAAGTGCACGAACTCCGCGTAGACGGACGACGCGGAGGGCACCTGCTCGCGGCACCGGGCGAGGAGCTTGGTGAGCCGGAATTCGGAGAGGGCCGGGGCCCCACGCAGGATGTGCATGCTGGACATGGGAATGGGTGGCTCTGGGTAACAGCCGGGGCGTCCTTATCACTGTGCGTCGGGGCAGCGAGTGAAGAGTTGACGCCGGGTCGCCTGCCGCACGGGCGGTCAGGAGCCACGGTAGGAGCCGCCCGCACGTCGGAGCCTTCGAGGCGCTCGCGACAGCCCGGAAAGCGCTGCGAGCGGACTCAGCGCCGCCCGACATGAAGCTCCCGGCCGGCCCACGGAGTCACCCACCGTGGGCCCCGCCGCTCAACTCACCCGCCCTTGCCAGCAGCCGCCGGAGCCGGAGTGGCTGGAGCCGTCCCGCCGGCCTGCGCCTTGGCCCACTGCCCCAGCAGCTCCGTCTCACGCTCCGGAGGCAGGCCCGCGCGCAGCTTGCTCCGGCGCTCCTCGGGCAGGCCCTTGAAGTACGCCAGGGTGTCGCGGACGGTGACGTCCACCGGGCGGAACTTCAGCCCGGCCTTCACGGCCTTGGCGTTGCTGCGCAGGTGCGTGCCGGCGCTGGTGCCCGCGGGCGGCATGTAGATGGGGAGGCGGACATCGCCCGTCTCGCCCTGCTTCTCCAGCCAGTCCGCCGGCACCCACGTCACCTTCGTGTCCTTGCCCGACACCTTCCGGCACGTGTCCAGCATGGCGCCCATCGTCCACGCGTGCCCCGGCCCCACGGCGTTGAAGACGCCATTCGTGTTGCCCTCGATGAGCAGCACCAGCCACTCGGCCAGGTCGCGCACGTCGATGATCTGCAGCGGGTCGTTGGGCGTGCCGGGGGCCAGCATCTCGCCGCCGCGGTCGAAGCGCACCGGCCAGTACGTGAAGCGGTCCGAGCGGTCCTCGGGGCCGACGATGTACCCGGGCCGGACGTTGGCGGTGCGTCCGGGGAAGGAGGCCTCGGCGGCCTCCTCGCACAGGCGCTTGAGCGCGCCATAGAACTCGTAGTCCTTCCCCATGGTCTCCAGCGTGGGGTCGGCCATCTTCGCGGTGGGGCCGCTCTCGTCCTCGTGGGGCGTCTTGTCGCTGGCGTACGCGGAGACGCTGGAGATGAAGAGGTACTGCTTCACGTTGGGCGCGAGCAGCTCGGCGGAGGCGCGGACGATGCGCGGGTAGTAGCCGGACGTGTCGACGACGGCGTCGAACTTGCGGCCCTTCAGCGCCTTGAGGCCCTCACCCTTGTCCGGGTCCCTGTCCCCGCGCAGCTTCTCCACGTTGGGGAACAGCTCCGGGCGCGTCTTGCCCCGGTTGAAGAGGGTCAGCGAGTGGCCGCGGGCCTGCGCGGCCTGCACCACGGCGGGGCCGAGGAAGCCGGTGCCCCCGAGGATGAGGATCTTCTTCTTCGCCCCCTTCTTCGGCGCCGCGCCCTTGCCACCGGAGGCGGCCAGCGCGTCGGGGCCGAGCGCGAGCAGCGAGGCGCCCGCGAGGGAGTACTGCAGGAACTTCCTGCGAGACGAGGACATGTGTGGCAGCTCCAGGGGGACACGGAGCACTCGGGGGGGAGCAGGCACGGAACCCCGCGCCCCGGATTCCATTCCCGAGCCGTCACCGGTCGCCCAGCGCCACCCCGACTCCCACGGTGAAGGAGACGCCATGTCCCCAGGCCGCGCCAGGTGGGCGCAGCCCCTGGTAGAGCACCTCGGTGCTGGCGACGAAGGGGCCGCCCAGGGACGCATGGGCGCGCAGCCCCACCGGGACGCCGACGCGGCTGCCGCCCTCCCAGGAGACGAGCCCCACGCCCAGCGAGGCGCGCAGGTCCACGCCCACCGAGTACCCCGGCCGCCACGCCCACAGGGGTGGAGACTGCACGGCCAGCGCCCACCCGCCCCGGGGCCGCATGGGCCCGCTTCCCACCCCTCGCGTCCAGTCCACGGACAGCCCCAGGGCGTGGGGCAGCGGGAGCGCGGCGCGCAGGCCCGCCACGGGCGCCGAGCCCCGGGCATCGCGATTCACGCCGCCCAGCAACTGGAGCGACAGCTCGGGAGGAGGCCGGAAGCCGCGCAGCGCCAGGCCCGGCGCGCCGGGGGCGGAGACCTCGGCGAAGCGCTGCGCCGCCCACGTGAGGAACGCGCGCGTATACGCCACCGCCGCGGCCGCGCGGGCATCCATGAACGCGGAGGCCACCGCCGCGTCGACACGGCGCGAGCGGCCCTGCCAGCGCACCTCGGCCAGCCCGAACGAGTTGCCCACGGGGCCGTACGCCCCGAAGGCGCCGGGCGAGCGCGAGTCGGGCTCGGCCCAGAAGGCGCTCCATGGAATGAACGTTCCTTCCACCGTCGTGAGCGCCTGGGAGCGCACCACCTCCAGCGTCTCGCGAGCGAGCGCGTGGTGGGCCTCCACGCCGGAGAGCGGCGCCACCTCGCGCGGGGGCAGCCGCGTCAGCGCGCCGCCGAGGCCCTGGCCCTCGAAGCGGTCGGTGAAGCTGTGATTCACGGGGACCACGTGGGGTGGCGACGCCATGTCCTCCAGGTGGTGCGCCAGGTGGCCCGCGCGGTCCCACGCGCGCGTCATGTCGCCATGGCGGGCGGCCTCCAGCGCCTCGTCCCACAAGTCCCGCACGCGCGAGTCCGAGCCCTGGCGAAGCACCGAGTCGAGCCGTCCCTCCGGCCGGTAGAAGTGGTGCCAGCCGGTCCACTTCACGTGGAGGTTGAGGTCCTCGGCGGTGGCGCCGTGCAGCACCGCCTCCCGGTGCTCCGCCAGCCCGGGCGCCGCGCCCGAGGAGACCGCCGCGTCGACCGCGGCTGCGGTGAGGGCACGGTGGTCCTCGACGGAGAAGGCGGCCGCGCCCGAGGGGAGCCCCAGGACCAGGAACAGCACACAGGCGAGCAGGGTCCGCGTCACACAGCGCATCGTAGAGGCGGGGAACGCCTGGCGGCGAATCTCCGTTCCACGGGCCCTCCGCTCGCGCCCTCGCCCGCCCCCTTGCCGGGGCGCAACGCCCCTCCCCTTCGCTCAGTGCGCGGTGGTGAAGCGGCCCTTCGCGAGGAAGATGTGCGCATCGTCGATGATGACCTCGGTGCCCTCCTGCGCGCGCCACACGGAGATGAGCTCGGCGATGCGCTCGGGGGGCACGGGCTGGATGTTGCCCAGGGGCGGCTTCTCCACCAGCACGTAGTCGTAGACGAGGGTGTTCTCGGGCTGGGGCCCGCCGATGGTGTAGAGCTCGTCGCGGGTGGCCAGGGGCGTGACGAGGTTGCCGCCCAGCAGGGCCCGGCCCTCGCGGTGGGTGAGCAGGTAGTCCACGCCGCGCTGCACGCCGGCCAGCCGCTCCGGGTTGCCGGGGCACATCTGCGGATACGTGGACGGTGACGCGAACGTGAGCCGCAGCTGCTTGATGTTGGACTCGTTGGTGGTGACGAGCAGCACGCCGGTGGTGACGAGCACCCACGCGGGAATCCGGCGGCGCGCGAAGAAGATGGGCAGCAGGCCCATCACCGCGGCGGTGACGAGCGGCGCGCCGTACTGGTGCCGCCACGCCATGCCGAGGAAGCGGATGCCCAGCATGGGCAGCAGCACCAGCATCCACCGCCAGTCGGGCTTGAGCCGCTCGCGCCAGGCCCAGATGGACAGCGGGAGGAACAGCAGCATCAGCGTGCCGATGCGCGACAGCTGGCGCGGCGAGAAGCGGTCCAGGAGGAACGGGACGGGCCCCTCGGCCAGGCCGCGCCGCAGCCGCTCGTTGTAGTCGATGGTCGGGCCCATCCAGTAGGGCCGCCACACGTTGACCAGGCCGAGCCACGCCACCGACAGCACCAGCACGCCCACGGCGAGCCGGCGGTCTCCGCGCAGCCACAGGGCGACGGCGAGCATGATGCCGGCGAAGGGGAACTCCTCCTTGCAGGCGAACAGCAGCACCAGCGACACCAGCAGCAGCCCGTTCTTCCGCAGGTGCCACGCCACGCCGAGCAGCACCCACGGCAGCATGGACCAGGTGGTGGGGTGCACCGGGAACATGATGGCGTCGAGCGCGCTGGGGCCCAGCAGCAGCACCGCGCACAGCAGCGCCGTGGCGCGGCGGTCCAGGCGTCCCTTGACGTGCAGCCACAGCAGCGGGGCCATGGAGAGCAGCACGAAGAGGGCCTCGGCCACGAGCGCGGCCCACATGGGCGACAGCACCGACACCAGCGGCCTGGCCAGCCACAGGATGGGGTCGAAGTGGTCGTTGAAGATCTTGACCTGCCGGGCGCTGAGCCACGGGTTCGGGTCATCGAACGACAGGCGCGCCAGGGCCTGGACGTAGATGCCCAGGTCGTAGTGCGAAAAGCAGCCATGCAGGCTCTGCAGCCACATGGGGGGCACCACGAAGACGCCCCAGATGAGGAACGGCAGGGCGAGTCCGAGCACGCCGACCCAGCGATGCGCGGGTCCGGCTTCAGGTTCAGCGGCGGGTGACGTCATGAGTCCAGGGATGGGAGGCGGCGGCGGACACCACCACGCCCCCCGGGGCCACGGCAAGCCCGGGCGACCCGGCGCGTCAATCCCACTCTCACACGTTTGGCATGATTGGCTGTAAATTCAAGCTAAGTAGACATTAACCGGAACGCGGGGACTCACTCCAGAGCGCCCCTTCCTCCGGAGAGGAGCTGTCCATGAGCACGTTCATGCGAGCGATGGCGGTGTTGGGCGCGAGCCTGGCGATGGCGGCCTGTGGTGGAGACCTGGCGTCGGAGGAGCCGCTGGCGCCCGAGGCGGCGGCGCTGGCGCAGACGGAGGCGGAGCTGGGAGCCTGCACCGCCTGGTCCGAGTGGACGGCCACCGGCTATTACTACTGCCTCACCCACCTCAACTGCGGCGGCACGTGGCAGTGCATTCCCGAGCTGCGGAACGGAGGCGATACCACGAGCCTGCAGGGCCAGGACGGGGAGCCGGACGAGTTCATCCCCGAGTGCCCCCCCGGGACCGTGCTCACCCGGGTGCTCAACCCGAGCCGGACCGACGAGCAGATGAGCTACCGCGTGTGCTTCAACGAGGCCGGCACCTACACGCATACGGAGCGCCAGTACCGGAACTTCACCGCCGCCTGCGGCTGCTGAGCCGCCGTGCCTCCGCGGCCCGCGGGGTTCGCACTCCGTGGGCCGTGGTGGAAGTCACCGCCCGCCATCCGGCACACCGGCCGTGGGGCTCTGCATGGGCGGGTGACGGCGGCAGCGGGCGGGCCGCGGCTCCGCCTCCATCCGGGTGACGATGAGCCCCGAGTAGGTGTCCGCGTGCGCGGCGAGGTATGCGACGAGGTCCACCTCCACGACCTCCCCGGCGAAGTGGTCACCGACAATCCACCGGCCGCCTCCGCTGTAGAGCCCCGTGTGCCAGACCCAGACGGGCCGGCCCTGGAGCTCGCCGATGGAGGGCTCGGCGGGGTTGGGCGAGAAGCCCACCAGCCACAGCACGTCACCGGCGCGCAGCCGCGACACGTCGAGCGCGGACGAGGCCACGGGCGCCATGCCGGGCACGGCGGCGCCCAGCTCACCGGACGGCACCGAGACGGTGGGCAGCACCGAGAAGGACTTCCAGCCGCACCGCCCCACCCGCTCTGCGGCGTAGAACAGGACGCCCTGGCAGTCGATGCCCTCGCCCGGCTGGCGCAGCCGGCCGCCGAGGAGGTACGGCACCCCGAGCACCTCGCGAGCCGCGGCCACGAAGCGCTCGGGCAGCGGAGCCCGCGAGCCACGGCGAGTTCCCTCCTGCGCGCCCGCCGCGCCTCCGAGGAGGACGCCGCCCAGAAGGACTCCGAGAACCGTGCTCCGTCGCATGACGGCATCCTCGCGCATCCCGACCTCGACGGCACCCGGAGTCCCGAGCGGGTACACTCCCGGCCCTCACCACGCCGGCCCTGAAGTTCCAGGGCGGCGCAATCACCTGCTCCGCTCAGCCCTGATGCGAAGGGAGCCTTGCTACGACCGTCAAGGGACGTGGCACGCCCAGATGCCATTGGACAGGCACGTGCAGGGGTACTGATACCCTTCGTAGCAACAGGAGGTCGTTCTGCCAGGCCGGCACGACTGACCGTTCACGCCCGCGCACTCCTGCAGAGTGCTGCTGCAGAACCCCACCATGGCGCTGTGCGTGTCCTCCGCCTCAGCTGGAGGCGCCTCTGGAGGTGCCTCCACTCCACCGCATGCCGCGAGCCCGAAGGTGAACAGCAACGCCGCGAGGGTACGTCGCATGAGTGCCTCCTGTACCGGTGAAGCCCCAGGATAGCCACCGGCGCCACGAGGCGTCCATGGACAGACGGAGGGTGCCTCTGGGAAGAATGCGCGCCGGCCGGGCACACCCCACCCCGGCCTTCCTGGGGGGACCTGTCACATGAGCGACGAGCGCGTCATCTTCGGCAACACGGTGGACAGCCTGTATGGCAGGACGCTGGATGGCGACCTGACGCCGGAGCTCAAGGCCCGGCTGAAGGCGCTGGGCCTGGACCTGGACGCGCCGCTGCAAGCGGCCTACCCGCACGCCGTCTGGGTGCGCTGCCTGGACGAGACGGGCCGCACCTTGCACCCGGACGTGCCGCTGGACGAGGCACGCAGGCGGCTCGCCCGGCGGATGATTGAGGGCTACGCGCAGACGCTGATGGGCGCTTCGGTGCTCGCCATGGCCCGCGTTCTCGGCACCATGCGCTCGCTGGGGCGGATGACGCACAACTTCCGCAGCGGCAACAACTTCACGGAGACGCGGCTCGAGGTCGTCAGCCCCAACGCCGCGGACCTCTGGTTCAACGAGCCCGAGGCCACCGAGGGCTTCGTGGAGGGTGTGCTGGAGGAAGGCCTCCAGCGCATCGGCGTGAAGGGGCTCGTCATCACCCGCACCCGCCAGGGCCCCGACTCCTGCACCTACCGCGTCCAGTGGGACGACACCGCCGCGAGCTGAACTCCCAGAGAGCCCACCATGCCCCGCCTCCTCGACACCCTCCCCCAGCTCTACCGCGAGCTGCTCCCCGACTTCTTCCGCCAGGACGTCCCGGACGAGACGAAGGCCACCTGCTCGGCCTGCGCCATGTGCCGGGAGAACGTCCCCAACGCGGTGGAGTCCGTGGACGGGGTGAATCGCTTCTTCCGGCCGGACACCAAGTGCTGCACGTACTCGCCGCGCCTGCCCAACTACCTCGTGGGCGCGCTCCTGTCGGACGACCGCCCGGAGCTGGCGGAGGGGCGGCGGCGCATGGAGGAGAAGCTGGCCAGCCGCGTGGGCGTGACGCCGCAGTGGGTGCGGCCGCCGGCGAAGTTCCACTTCCTCTACAAGAACGGGCACCAGTTCTTCGGCCGGACGGCGTCGCTGCGCTGCCCGTACTTCGCGGTGGACAGCGGCGGCTGCACCATCTGGCCGTACCGCGAGGCGGTCTGCTCCACCTTCTTCTGCAAGTACGTGGCGGGCGCGGACGGGCGCAAGTTCTACATGTCGATGAAGACGTACCTCACGCTGGCGGAAATCCAGCTCTCGCGGTGGACGGCGCTCCAGCTGCTCCCCGACTACATCCTGTCCGGGAAGGACCGCGCGGAGACGCAGGCCGCGCCGCTCAGCGTGGAGGCCCTGGACGACACCGCGCCGCCCGCCAGGGCCTACGCCGAGCTGTGGAAGGAGTACGTGGGCCGCGAGGCCGACTACTACCGCGCCTGCTACCGCCTGGTGCGGGAGCTGCCTCCGGACGGGCTGGAGAAGCTGCTGGGCCTGGACGGCACCATCGAGCTGAAGACGCTGGAGAAGCTGCACGACACCGCCGTGTCGCCGAAGCTGCCGCGCACCCTCAAGCTCAACCCGGACGCCACCGTGCAGTGGCTGCCGGACGGCGGCGTGGCGCTGGGGGCGTACAGCGAGTTCGACGCCCTGGCGCTCCCGGGCGAGGCGTACGGCCTGCTGGTGGAGTTCACCGGCCGCGAGCCCGTGGAGGCGGTGCGCCAGCACCTGCGCGAGCACAAGCAGGCGGACCTTTCAGAGGACGTGCTGCTGGAGCTGTACCGGCACCGCGTGCTCGTGGAGGCGTGAGCGCTACGGCTGGCCCGACAGCGCGCCCAGCTCACGCAGCAGGCGGACGGCGGCGTGGGCCTGGCGCCAGGGGAAGACGGTGCTGGCGAGGTGCTCGGCCAGCCAGGTGACGAAGCCCGGGTCCCCCGCGTTGAGCCACGCGGCGGACTCGCCCAGCTCCGCCTCCGCGGCCTCCCACGCGCGGCGGTAGGCGCTGGCGGCGGCCATCACCTCGGACACCGCGTGGGTGAAGGCATCCACCGCGGCGCGCAGCTCCAGCGGCGCGCCCGGCTCGCCCGCGCGAGACTCGCGCAGCCGGCCCACGTGGACCAGGAGGCCCTGCTCCAGCGCGGCGGCGGTGCCTAGCCGGGCCTGCGCCCCGCGCAGCAGCAACTGCAGGTCCTCGCCCAGCTCGCGCAGCAGCTCCTCGTGGGAGCGGGCCACGGGGCGGCCCAGGCGCGTGCAGACGGCCTGCCACAGGTTGCTGTAGCCCAGCAGCTCCGCGACGCTCCGGCGCACGTGCGGGGGGATGCGGTCCAGGAAGTCGAGCGCGCGGAGGCGGGCCGCGCTCGCCAGGGTGCCCGCGTCGGCGCCGGCCTTGGTGAGCTGAAGCACGCGCCAGGCCCACTGGAGGGCGGTATCGGTGGAGCGGAACAGCGCCTCGCAGCCCGCGCTCAGCGTGCCCGCGTGGCTGGCGTCCATCAGCGCGCCGGAGGCCACGGCCCGGGGAGCCTCCGTCCGGGGCGCGGCCACGGGCTCGGGCGTGGAGGGCTCGGACGACTCGGCGGGCTCGACGGGCTCGGCGACACGGTCGTCCGCGCGCCGATCACTCCCGGAGCCCGAATCGCGTCCCGATGAACCGCCGTCCAGCCACATTCCACGCCTCCTGGAGCCTCATTGGCAGGCTCCTGGTATCGCATGCCGCTCCTACAACCTCCAGACCCCCTACCCCACCGGGAGGGCGGCGCTGGCGGGTCATCCCGGAGCGGTGCCGGGCTCCGACGTGGGAGCCGGCGTGGCATTCAATGGCGGACCCCGGGAGCGGCCACGCCCCCCCCAGGCCTGGCTGGCTGCCGGGGGGGCGGGCGCTCGGGCCCGACCTGACGGGTCGTCCCGCTCAGTGCAGGGTGCGCTTGAGGCGGCTCATCCGCTCGTGGGTGCGCTTCTGGGCGGGCAGCAGCTCCGTCTTCACGAAGCGGCGGGCCTCGCCGTGGACCTGGTCCGCGTCACGCTGGTAGTCGTTGAGCCCGTGGTCCTCGCCTTCTTCCAGGGCCAGGATGGCGGTCTTCTCACCCAGCAGGTCGGCGCCCCCCTGGACCAGCTTCGAGAACGTGCCCCACACGCCCGAGCTCTCCGCGGGCTCGCCCCCGAGCTTCCGGATGCGCTCGCGCAGCTCCCCCACGCGGTGCTCGTGGTCGTGCTGGCACTCCTCCAGCGTCCCACGCAGCCGGTCGTCTGAAACATGCCCGAGCGCCTGGCGATACGTCTCCACGGCGGAGATCTCCCCGCGGAGGAAGGAATTCAGTGTCTCGATATCGCTACCGGTCTGCGCCATGGACGGCCTCCTTCGAGAGGATTGCTGAGCGCAAAGGTGGTGCTCCGCCCTCTGCCATCCAGGGCCGCCCTCTCGCCCGTCCCCCCTCCTGGGGCACCTGGAGCGTCGGTCTCCCGGCCGTGTCGTCGAGCGTGCTTCACCAGGGGGGAGAACACCCCGGACCGGATTTCAGTGTCAGCACGATTTTGGACAATGCCCCGGAAGATGGGATTCTGGAGACCGCATGTCCGGCACCTTTGAAACCACGAGCAACCATCCGCGAAGCCTGTATCGCCGGTGTCAAACAAGCGGCTCGCGCGGGATGAAAGCCCGCTGCTGAGCGCACGCTGAGCAAGACCTGCGGGTGGCATGGCCACCTGCTGCTGTAGCGAGGGGGCGAGTGACCGCATGTCCAGGCGGACTCAACAACCCCGTCAAGTTCCTTCACCATGGCCCGCCCCGCGCTGCTGACGCGCTGGGCTGGCAGCTCTCATGCCCCTCGGGCCCTGCGGCTCGCGGCGGGGCTTCTGGAGTGTGTGTATGAGTGGCGGCAAGAAGAACCTCGACAAGCTGACCCCGAAGCAGCGCGCGCTCTACGAGCTGCTGCTCAAGGAGAAGAAGGGGCAGCTGCAGGAGGCCTCCACGAAGGCCGTCGAGCGCACCATCCCGAAGCGCCAGGGCCCGGGCCCTGCGCCAGCGTCCTTCCCTCAGCAGCGACTGTGGGTGGTGGACCAGCTCGAGGGTGGGCGGGCGTTCGCCTACAACGTGCACATCACGGTGCAGTTCACCGGCGTGCTGGACATCGCGCTGCTGGAGCGGTGCGTGAATGGCGTGGTGCGCCGGC